>CAZGVT010000234.1:1992-5106 GCA_964529255.1 uncultured Alphaproteobacteria bacterium
GAACGCGCACTCGAAGAAGCCCGCAAAAAGTAACGTAGCTTCTACGGGGCGCATCGCGGGTGGGTGCGTTCAGCGTTTCTACATGTCAAACTTTCAACATTTACCGCTCCCGTCCCCATAGCTCAACCGGATAGAGCATCAGCCTTCTAAGCTGAGGGTTTCGCGTTCGAGTCGCGATGGGGACACAAATTTTCCCGCCCCGGAAAAATCAACCGCCACTTGACGATGAGAGAAATCCCTGCGGCAGTCCGCAGGGATTTGCAAACGCAGGGATTGGAGAACGTTTCAGAGTTTTCGCGTGGCCTTCTTCAACCACGCGCGCTCATCCGGTTTCAGATACTTCCACAATGTACTCCGTACTCGCCCATGATAGTCATCTATCCAGCCAATCTCCTCGGGGGTTAGCAGTGGCTTGTCAATCAAATTGAGTTCGATAGGGCACAAGGTGAGAGTCTCAAGCCGCAGAAACCTCTTGCCGTTCAATGAACGCTGCTTGTCCTCGGTTGTATAAACCAGATTCTCGTTTCGCATTCCGTATTCGCCGGCTTTGTAGTAACCCGGTTCGTTGGAGGTGATCATGCCCACTCGAAGCGGAACGCCGCCGTCTTTGCGCGGCCCGATAATCTGAGGTTTTTCGTGTACGCACAGATGCGCTCCGATCCCGTGACCCGTGCCATGCTGATAATCCAATCCCGCTCTCCAGAGAAACTGCCGCGCCAGAGGATCAAGCTGCGAATCCAGCGTACCTTCAGGAAACGACTGCAAGTGCAGCGCGAGATTGCCCTTCAACATGAGCGTGAAGCGCTCTTTCATCTCCCTCGTCGCCCTGCCAAGCAGCAGCGTACGAGTGATGTCGGTGGTCCCGTCCGGATACTGTGCTCCGGAATCGAACACGACCAGACTGTTGGCTCGCAGGGTTAGATTGGTCTCTTTGTTCGCGCGATAGTGGACGATTGCGCCATTGGGTCCGAAGCCTGCAATCGTATCGAAACTCGGCTCAACGTAAAGTCTGGAGAGTTTTCGGAATCGTTCGGCAGAATTTACAAGATCAAGCTCCGTCAATTTGCTTTTGCCGAACGACTTATCGAGCCAGTGAAGGAACCTGACGACGGCTACACCGTCACGGACGTGTGCCGCGATGGCTCCCTTGAGTTCGGTTCGATTCTTCATCGCTTTCATCAGGACGATGGGCGATTCCTGCAGCAGAATCTCGTTCTTCCGCATCAACAGATCGAGCGTCCAGCGGCTCGAAAAATTCGGGTCCAACCAAACGCGCTTTCCGGTTTTCGCGAGTCTCTTCAGCCCGGCCTCGAAATCCTCGTACCGGTGAATCCGCACCGACTTGCCCAGCGCTTTCCGGACCGTCGCATCGACCTTTCGCAGGTCGACGTACAAATGCGCCTCTTTCTCGAGTACGATGGCGTGTGCGACGAAGACCGGATTGCAGGGCACATCGCGGCCGCGCAGATTGAAGAGCCAGGCGACGGCGTCCGCAGCGGAGACGATGTGAGCCGCCGCGCCGGCGTCGGCGAGTGATTTCCGCAACCGTTTCAGCTTGCTAAGATGAGTCTCACCGGCATAGCGAAGCGGATGAACCAGAATCTTCCTGCCCGCGTCGACGGGGCGGTCTTTCCAGAGTTCATCAACAAGATTCGAACTGACGGCTTTGAACTTGATACCCGACTCGGCAAGCCCCTGTTGAATGCGCTCTGCCTGCCGGATGGACACTACTTTTGGATCGACTCCAACCGTATCGCCCTTTTTCAACTGGCGGCCAAACCAGTGCGGAATTGTGGGAACCGTGGGCAGCCAATTCTTCATGACATTAACGCCCGATCCGCGAGTCTCGCGTTCAGCCTGTAAAACATACCGGCCGTCAATCCAGAGCGCGGCCTTTCGAGTGGTCAGCGCAAAGTCTCCGACCGATCCTGCGAACCCGGTGATCCATGCGCGCCGTTGCCAGAATGTGGGAAGATACTCGTTTTGTTGTTCGTCCGAACTGGGAACGATATAACCCTGTAAGCCGTGCCGTTTCATCAGCGATTGCAGTGCAGAGATGCGGGATTTGGCGTTCATGTGTGATGGTTGCTGGAGTTAGAATCTAAGGTGTTTCACGCTTTCGCCCGTGGCTTCCACGTCGCGAAGCGCGGCAATACCGATCTCCAGGTGGAGATCGAGGAACTTTCGATTGACGGCCAGATCGGAACGAGTGGTCTTGATGCCCTCCGGTACCATCGGCAGGTCGGATACGAGCAATAGCGCGCCCTTTGGGATGTGGTTGGCAAAACCCACGATGAATATGGTGGAAGTCTCCATATCAATCCCGATCGCCCGGATGAATTGCAGATATTCCTTGAATCGCGAATCATGCTCCCAGACTCGCCGGTTCGTCGAATAGATCGTCCCGGTAAAGTAAGGAAGGTCGCGGCGGTTGAGCACTTGCGCAACGGCCTTCTGCAATTCAAACGAGGGCAAGGCCGGAACCTCCATCGGAAAGTAATGCGAGGAGGCCGAGCCCTCGCGAATCGCGCCGATCGGGAGGATGAAGTCGCCTGACTTAACATTCTTCTTCAGTCCGCCGCACTTTCCGAGAAAAAGACAGGCCTTCGGACGGACCGCCGACAGAAGATCCATCGCCGTCGCCGCATTCGCCGACCCGATGCCGAAATTAATCATCGTAATGCCATCGGCGCTCGTCGCCGTCTGCATCGGACCGCCGATTCCGCGGATATCACAACGATTCCATTCCGCAAACTTCTCGAGGTAATTCGAAAAATTTACCAGCAGGACATACTTCCCGAACTCGTTCAGCGGTGTGCCCGTATAGCGCGGCAACCAATTGCGGACGATATCATCCTTCGAGTGCAGGCTTTCCCCGTCGTTCACTGAATCAATAACCACGATTTACGAAAGTATGAGAGGTTGAGAAAACACAGAGTGGTCATCACGACCACATTGAACGACAATCTGTTTCATGCCAAGTTGCAGCCACTGCTCGCCGCACGGAAGGATATTGAGGTGGTGGTGGTGACGGATCGATCCGGACCACCGTACCAACGCGTTCGCTGGGTCTATCCGCGCGGGATCTGGAAGCTGCCGGGAAGGCTGATCGGT
>CAZGVT010000235.1:0-1620 GCA_964529255.1 uncultured Alphaproteobacteria bacterium
TCCGCTTTAACATTACCTACGGGCTCGAACGGTACGACGAATCGCGTTTGAAAGACGTCATCGAGCGCGCTCAGGCGGCGGGCTTCATATTTGCGCTGCCGAAAGGTCTCGATACGATGGTCGGCGAGCGCGGTGCGCAACTTTCCGGAGGACAGCGGCAGCGGCTTGCGATCGCGCGCGCTTTGCTTCGCAACGCTCCGATTCTCATTTTCTACGAGGCGACTTCTGCGCTGGATTCGGAGTCCGAGCGGCTGATCCAGCGCGCACTTGAAGAGCTTTTCCGGGATCGTACGGTGGTGCTGATTGCTCATCGTTTAAGCTCTATTCGCATCGCCGATCGTGTGGTGGTTTTGGACGGCGGGCGCATTGCCGCACAAGGCACTCATCACGAGTTGTTGCAGAGCAGTCCGCTCTATACGACCTTGATGATGCAGCTCGAGCAGGAGCCGCTTGCCGGTTGAGATTGCTCTTCGTAAATTCCGCCTGGCCGGAGAGTTGGGGCGGTGGCGAAAAATGGACGATTTCGGCCGCGGAGTGGTTCGGGAATCGCGGGCACTCGACACTCGTTATCGGCCGGCCGCAAAGTGAGCTTCTCGCCGCCGCAGCAGCGCGAAATATCGATCATACACCCCACGAGTTTCGCGGTGACTTCGATCCACGAAGCCTCTTTCGTGCGTATCAACTGCTTCGCCGGTTTCGACCGGATTTGGTCTGCGTGAACTTTAACAAGGAAGCCTGGCAATTCGGCCTTGCCGGTCGCCTGCGCGGCATTCCGGTTGTCGCCCGCCACGGCTATCCGCTGCTGCGAAAGAGTGTGCACCATCGCCTGCTGGCCGGTCAATTGCTGAAGCAAGTGATCGTCAATGCGGAGTCGTTACGGGAAAACTATCGCACACTCGGGTATGACATGTCGACGGTTGCCGTGATTCTCAATGGAGTGACTGCGGTCGAACCGTGCCCCGGCGAACTTCGCGCCCGCTTTGGCGTTGGGCCGGATCAATTTCTGATTGTCGGCTCAGGGAGACTGGAATCGCAGAAGCGCTTTGACCTGTTTCTTGAAGTCGCTGAAAAACTGCTCACGCGATTTTCCTCCCTCCAATTCCTGATTTTCGGAAAGGGACCGTTTGAAAACGAATTGCGCGCGCGGATTCGCGCGCGCGGGTTGGATCATTGCGTCCGACTGGCCGGATTCACCGGGGAGTTCGCGAGTCTGATTGGCGATGCTGATATGTTTCTATTGACAAGCGAAAACGAGGGCACTCCGAACGTGATGCTTGAGGCGATGATCGCAGGAGTTCCGACGCTCGCATTTTCAGTGGGGGCAGTTCCGCAAGTTCTTTCCGGCGAGTTCGCGAATTTTGCTGTTCCTTTTGGCGACACCTCTCTGATGGCAAGTCGCGCGGCCGAACTCGTCGAATTGCAAACGGATCGTCCGGCTCTTCGATCGCGGTTTCAGCATCACGCACGCGGCAGTTTTTCTCTGGAGATGTCCCTGCAAGCCTACGAGCAACTTTTCTCCCGTTGGATTCCGCGTTGAAACCGCGTCCAGCAAATCTCGAGAAGTTCATCAGCCTGCTGGCCCTGCTTGGTGCGCTTGTCATCGGGTTCGGCCCGTTTTTT
>CAZGVT010000235.1:1630-5101 GCA_964529255.1 uncultured Alphaproteobacteria bacterium
ACCTCCGTTCAGGCGGCGCACATCGAGCGCGGATTCCTGCCGATTACGGCGGCGATGGCACTGCTGGCCATTGGTCTGAACTACGATGCGAGCGACCGTCTGTTTGGCAGCGGTAAGGGGCTTTACAGTGCGGTCATCTTGTGTTCCACACCCGCGTTGGGCATGGCGGCGGGCGATCCGGGATGGCTTTCGGTCCTCGCGCTGTTCATGTTTCAGTCGGTGGCTCTGTGGTTCGCCGCAGCGGCAAGTGGAGACAATCGCGTCCCCCTGTTGGTCATGCTTTGTATGGTGCTGGCGGGATGCGGAGTACTCATAGGGAACTCTGCGATTGCGCTTATCTTTGCAATTCCGGCGGCATTGGCAGCCTCGAAGAGCACTAAGCCTGCATTAGTATTCGGCATCGCCGTCGTATCATTTGAAGCGGGGGCCGTGGTTGGCCCGCTCGTAACGGGAAACACGATGGGCGGCTTTATTGTCGCACCGATTCTGGAGAGCAGCGTAATTGTTCTCACCTGCACCTTGCCCTGGCTCGCGTGGCTGGTGCCTTCGATTATTCAAGGCCAGCGGATGGAACTCCTGCTTGCGGCGTGCATTGCTGCGGCTGTGTATTGGATGAATAATATCGCCATCGTAGTGATTACGGCCGCTCCGGCAACCGCGCTGCTCGTATCGCGGCGGTTTCAGGAGCGGATTTCCAATCCCGGATCGCCCTTGACACGAGCGATCGACAGTCTTGGCGGGCTCGCGTTGCTTTCGGGCGGGATTGCGCTGTCAATGCTCTCGCGAAGTGCGTCAACGGGCCCATCTTCCCGCGCGGATCTGATCGGTATCGCCGTAATCTTGTTGTCACTATTGATTGCCATCAGTGCCGTACGCGGCCAGGCGAGGTGGGCGTTCGGACTCACGGTTGTGGCCGGGTTGCTGTCAGGCGCGACATTATGGCAATCCACCGAGGCAGAATTTGGCCAGGCGGGGGGCGCGCCGAATTTGAATCTTGGTTTTGCCGTGGGAGCGGTTTCCGCATTCGTAGTCTGGATGGCGTATCGGCGGTATTACGGCAGGCCGATTCCGCGCGCACTACTCGCGAGATTTCGAGAGCACTCCTTCGCCAACGAAAATTTTCGACGTTTTGCAGAGATCGCCGACGATGGCTGGGGCGGCGCCTCGATTCGTGTGGCCGAACCGGAGGCCAACAACTTCTCAGTTGTTTTGTTCGGAGATATCACGGGCTCGGATTCGCCCGTCAGTTCGCGGAAAGGCGGCTACGTGGTCTATCGTCGGCTGGCTCAGACATTGAACGCATTGGATATTGCATTTGCAATCTCTCTGGGAGATCTCGCGTCGCGCGCTCGCGAGTTGCCTTATCGCAGATTGCGTCGGATGCTGCGGCACATCCGCGTGCCGCTGACCGTAGTCCCGGGGAATCACGACGTCTTTGACGGCAAGAGTTACGATCTCCGATATTTTCACGCGCTGTTCGGCGCGGACAATTCGCATTTCCGGCATGGTCCGGTTCAGTTCATTCTGTTGAACAATGCCTGGGGGCATTTGGAATCCGCGCAGTGGGAGTGGCTCGATAATACGCTGGAGAGTTCGGAGGCAACATGGAGATTGCTCTGTTGTCACAAGCCACCGTTTGATCCCCGGCCCGAAACACTCTATGCGATGGAAAATCGTGAGCATGCTGAGCGGTTGCATGCGCTGTGCGTTCGCCACCGTGTTTCAGCGGTATTCTCCGGGCACATTCATGCGCTGCTGGACGAGAGTCGTGACGACGTTCATTACATCATCAGTGGCGGTGGAGGGTCTCGACTTGTGGCTGAAGGTGCGGAACATCACTACCTCCTGCTCCGCGCTTCCGACCGGGAACTGTCGATCGAAGCTTTACCCATCTCAGGCAGTGCGCGCCGGGATCAGGTCGAACCCCTGTTTCAACTGCGTCTGAAATCATGAAGTTACGGGGGAAGACGGTGTGGGCACAGCCGCGACGGATATTGCTTGTACAACTTCGCCGCATCGGGGATACATTACTCTGCACTCCGGCGATACGCGCACTCGCGGGTAAATTCCCCGATGCCCGAATCGATTTTGTCGCTGAGAAAGCTGCGCACGAGACGCTGCTTGGTCATCCGCAGGTGGATCGTCTGTTGGTGGCACCCAGGCGGGACGGTGCGCGGGCATGGCTCAGGTTCGTAAAGGATCTTCGCAGAGAAAAATATGATTGGGCAATTGATTTTCTTTCCAATCCGCGCAGCGCTCAGTTCACCTATCTGTCCGGCGCAACCACACGGGTCGGGCTGAACCGGTTTGGCCGCCGTTGGGCCTACACTCACCATGTCATTGAAGAGCGCGTCGATCAAGCAGCCTACGCGGTTGATCTCAGGCTCGAAGTATTGCGGCTATTGGGGGTCGAATCTCGCGGGCGAGATCTGGAGATATTCTGCGATAGCGTAGATCCGGAGGCCGTTGATCGCGCGATGCGAGTCGTCGCCGAGGTTCATGAACGACCCATCGTCGCCGTTGCCACCGGAAGTGCGAATTCGGCAAAACGCTATCCGGCGGATCTAACGGGAAAGGTGATTGAGCACTTTCGGGCGGAGGGGTTTGGAGTTGTGTTGACCTCGGGACCGGGCGAGAGTGAATTTGCCGAGCAGATATTGCGGCAACTTTCATCCCCTATTCCCTGGTTAAGAGGAGCTCGGGTGCCCGCGCTGACGGCGCTGTATCGACGCGTGTCGCTGTACGTTGGTCCGGATTCGGGACCGAAGCACGTCGCAGTGGCCTGCAGGATTCCGACGGTCACTGTGTTCGGTCCGGGCCAGCCCTCGAACTGGAATGATCCGCTCAATCAGCGAAACGTCGTAATTGCGGCGCCGTGTGATTTGCGGCCGGCGTGTGTAGAATCGGAGTGTGCGACTCGCGGATGTCTTCGCCGGATTTTGCCTGATGAGATTGTAGCGGCAGGTCTTCGGCTGCTTCGAGAGTAAGTAAAATCCCGCCGAAAGGCGGGAATAGGTTGCTGACAAAGGCCCGAGCCGTGTTGGCTGCTTGCAGCCGACCGCCGAAAGACAGCCCCGCGCCGCGTTGGCTGCTTGCAGCCGACCGCCGGAAGACAGCCCCGAGCCGTGTTGGCTGCTTGCAGCCGACCGCCGGGCCGATCACGTTCGAAAACTCGTGAGTGCTCGCGTGGCGAATTGAGAGTCACCTCGCGGCTCCCAAGTCAGGCCCCTCAAAAATCGATGGGGTTTGTCAATAGTCTGATCCTCGACGCGTGCCGAGGGTTTTACATTGCGAAGCGGTGTTCCCGGAATAAGTTCCGGCCGGGTTGCGGACGGAGAGCGCCTACGACGACTATCGCAGAATAGTCCTTAACCCGGCTCGGCGGAATGAATGAAAGCTCTTGGCGTGTGCCGAGGGTCAGGTTGCTGACAAAGGCCCGAGCCGTGTTGGCTGCTTGCAGCCGACCGCCGG
>CAZGVT010000236.1:0-373 GCA_964529255.1 uncultured Alphaproteobacteria bacterium
CAGTTGCTGCAACTCCTCGGAGTTGTACCGTTCTGGAGCGATGCACAATCCAAGCCGTATCGTCGCGGCACCGAGCATCCCGATCCGATTCACGCGACGCCGCTTGCCGAATTGCGCGCCGCCGTCGAGACATCAAAGGCACAGCTTGACGAGGTGCTGGACTCCAAAGACCTTTCGCAAAAGGACGCCGACGGCAAGACGCTCGGTGAACGCATGGCATTCTTCTTCTTTCACGAGTCGTACCATGCCGGACAGATTCATCTGGTAAGACGGACGATGGGTAAACCGCGCATGTTCGGTTGACGATGACCGCGAATCGGCAGACATTCGCCGGACTGTTCTTTGTTACTTTGGCGACGCTGATGTACCAGAT
>CAZGVT010000236.1:383-5087 GCA_964529255.1 uncultured Alphaproteobacteria bacterium
TCAGCGTGACCATGTGGTATCATTTCGCGTTCGTGGCGATTTCGGTGACGCTGTTCGGGATGACCGTCGGTGCGTTGCTGGTCTATCTCATGCCGGGATACTTCACCGCGCAGCGGACGGAGCGGCATCTGGCATTGGCCTCGATCTGGTTTGCCATAACGATTGTCCTGAGCTTCCTGACGCACCTGTCGATTCCGTTTGTCGCGGAGCGTTCACTGGTGAGCGTCTATTCGATCTTTCTCAACTATGCCGTCTTGTCCATTCCATTCATCTGCAGCGGCATCGCGGTTTGTCTTGCATTGACACGGTTTCCGCGTCAAGTCAGCAAGCTGTATGCTGCCGATCTGGCGGGCGCCGGTTTGGGATGCGTGCTGTTGATCTATGTGATGCGCATCACCGACGGGCCGACGGCCGTTTTCGGAGTGGCATTGCTTGCCGCCGTCGGCGCGTGGTGCTTTGCGCGTCCGAGAGAAGATCGCGGGATTCGCCGCACGGCGATGCTGGTAAGTGTGGTGCTGCTGCTGTTTGTGGTCGGCCACACCGTTTTAGTTCGCGCGCAATACCCGATCGTGCGGCTGATGTGGGTGAAAGGTGCGCGGGAGCTGCGACCACTCTATGAAAAATGGAACTCCTTTTCAAGAGTGCGCGTGGACGGCAATCCCCGGGACTTGGAGCCGCCCTTCGGCTGGGGATTGAGTTCAACCTATCCGCCGGAACGCAAGATAGCGCAGCTTCATCTGAATATCGATGCGACGGCGGGAACGGTGCTCACGAATTTCAACGGCGATTTTTCGACCGTTGAACACCTGCGTTATGACGTCACCAATATCGCGCATTACGTCCGGCCGAATTCCCGCGTGCTGGTCGTGGGTACCGGTGGCGGTCGCGATGTACTCTCGGCGCTGGCCTTCAATCAGAAGGAAGTCATCGGCGTCGAGATCAATGAAGACATCATCGGCGCGGCGAACCGGCGCTTCGGGGACTTTACGGGGCATCTCGACCGCGATCCGCGAGTGCGGTTTGTCCGCGACGAGGCCCGCAGTTATGTCGCGCGCATGCGCGAGCAGGTGGATATTCTTCAAGTCTCGCTGATTGACACGTGGGCGGCGACCGCCAGTGGCGCGTTTGTGCTGACGGAGAATTCGCTCTACACCACCGAGGCGTGGAAGATCTTTCTGAATCATCTTTCGCCGGCCGGTGTGCTGACGTTTTCACGCTGGTATTTCAAGGAGCGGCCGGGCGAAGTTTACCGGCTGGCGACGCTCGCCGTGCAGACCCTGAAGGAATGCGGGATTCAGGATCCGCGTTCGCATTTCGTAATCGTAAGAGGATTGCGCGCGCACCGTCCGAATGCGCCGGATGGTATCGGCACGATTCTGGTCAGCAAGCAGCCGTTCTCTTCGGCTGATTTGGATACTCTCTCGGCCGTTTGTGAGCGGATGAATTTTGAAGTCGTGCAAAGCCCGCGCGAATCCGCCGATGCGATGTATGCGCGAATTGCCGGCGGCGGTGACATCTCCGATTTGATCGCAGGTTATCCGCTCGATATTTCCGCGCCGACCGACGAAAGCCCCTTCTTTTTTCACATGCTGCGGCTGAAGGATGTGTTTCAAAGATCGCTCTGGTCGGCGGCGGGTGAAATGGCTTTCAATCTGAAGGCGGTGGCGGTGCTGGCCGTTTTGTTGGTGACGGTGATCGTGTTGACCTTGCTGTGCATCATCATTCCCTTGTGGCTCACGACCCGGCGCGCAACGCTCAAGGGAACGCTCCCGTTATTTCTGTTCTTTGTGTCAATCGGTTTCGGGTTCATGCTGGTCGAAATTTCGCAGATGCAGCGGCTGATCGTCTTTCTCGGTCATCCCACGTACGGACTCTCGGTTGTGTTGTTTTCGCTGCTGCTGGCAAGCGGCATCGGGAGTTTCACGACCGATCGCATATCAAGTTCAAAGGGCGCGATGGTTCGCCTGAGTCTGTTGCTCATTGCCTTGGCGATTTTCGGCATGGCGACCCCTGCGGCGATACAGGCATTTCAAGCGGAATCCACGGCGGTGAGAATTGCCGTGTCGGTGGCGATTCTGTTTCCGCTCGGATTCTTTATGGGAATGGCGTTTCCGCTCGGCATGAAAGCGGCAGCGGGATTCTCGCCTGAAGTCACGCCGTGGCTGTGGGGAATCAACGGTGCAACGTCGGTTTGTGCATCGGTGCTTGCCGTGGTGATCGCGTTGAGCTTCAGCATCACCACATCTTTCTGGCTTGGATTTGTGTGCTACACTGGCGCGGTGATTTCACTCGTTTGGGCTAGCCGGAGAGTGGTGAAGTTGGGGGTCGTGTAGTAATCAGTTCGATTACTAGCGGCGGCCTCCGGCCGTCGAATCACCGGACAGGCGGAGCGTGCCCGTAGTGGACGAAAAATGATTCGTTCGTGAGTTTCTGAATAGACCACAGGAGAGGTGGCAGAGTGGTCGAATGCGGCGGTCTCGAAAGCCGTTGTACTCCTCGTGGGTACCGGGGGTTCGAATCCCTCCCTCTCCGCAAGTTAAGTTGGCGCAGTCTGCATTGTTAATGTTCGCCAGACAAAAGGAGAAGCATGCGTAGCGCACTTGTTGGACTCTTGCTCGTTGCAAACTCGCTGTGGGCGGCGGATTTGGAAAGTTTGCTCACTGCCGCGCGAGCGCATCATGGCACCAAACTCGCAAGTCTGCAGGATTTGGTGCTCGAATACACGGGCACGTTCCAGGCTCCCGGCGGCGAAGGATCGGGAATAAAATCCACGCTGACGCGCAAGGGCGAGAAGTGGCGGATGGACGGCTCCATCAGTGTCGGCGGCGGTCAGACAACGGTCAACGGAAAGCAAATGCCCAGTGGCATGCAGGACATGGAAACCGTGGTGATCTTCGACGGCAAGGATACCTGGTCAACGGTGATGGGCATGAAAATGAAATTGCCCAAGGACAAGGCGATGGAGCAAATGTCGTTTGCCGAATACTGGAAGGAACCGCCGGAAGGTTCCACCTTGCTGGCGGACGAGACGGTAAGCGGCCGCAGCTGCTATGTCGTGCAGTATCCGACAAGCGAATTGATCAAGGAGCCGGTCAAGTACTGGATTGACAAGGAACACTTTGTGACGGTCCGGTCGGAGGCAACCCTCAGCGGCAAATTGCTGCGAACCGATTTTTCCGAGTTCAAAGCAATCCACGGCGACTACGTAATTCCGCACAAGGCGCAAGTCACCAGCGACGGCAAGAAGACGATGGATGTTGTCGTTACCAGGGCCGAAGTCAATACCGGCGTATCCGACGATCTTTTCGATGCGAGCAAGCTGCCCGGCTCGGCGATGGACATGGATTTGGAAAAGCTGATGAAGCAGGCCGAAGAGATGCAGAAGAAGTACGAGCAGAAGTAGCGGCAGTCGGAACCAATTGCGCACGGAATCCGGCATGACATACAGCGAAGTGATGAAGCGGCTCAAGGAGCTGGGCACCGAGCAAAACGTAAAGATCTACAAGCGGCACGGGATGAGTGAACCGCTCTTCGGGGTGAGCTTTGCCAATCTCACCCTGCTCAAGAAGCAGATAAAATTCGATCACGCGCTTGCGCAGAAGCTCTGGAAATCAGGCAACGCGGACGCGAGAAATTTGGCGACGATGATCGCCGTCCCGGCGGAATTTACTTCCGCTGAAATCGACGACTGGGTCGAAGATCAGAATTCCTACGGAAGCTGCGACTTGCTTGCTAAAGTCATCGGTCAGACTCCATTTGTGAAAAAGAAGGCTGAAGCCTGGATCAAATCCCCCGATGAATGGATCAGCCGGACCGGCTGGAATTTGATTGCCGTGCTGGCCATGGATGGAGCGGATCCGACTTCCGATTCGTATTTCGAGAAGCTGCTCGATAAGATCGAAAAGCAGATTCACAAGGCAAAGAACTTCACACGGCATGCAATGAACAATGCGGTCATCGCTATCGGCACACGCAACGCCGCGCTGAAGGTGCAGGCGCAAGCGGCGGCGAGGCGCATTGGAAAGGTCGAAGTCGATCACGGAGAGACCGACTGCAAGACGCCGGATGCCTATGCGTATATTGAGAAGGCGTTCGCTCACTTTGATGCCAGGCGATCAAAGTCGCGAGTGAAGCCGGCCGGAACACGCAAATCGGCAAAGTAGCATGCGGGTGTTGCTATTGGGCAAAAGCGCCGAGACGATGGAAGCCGCATTGGACCTCTTGCGCACCAATGCTTTCGACGCCTCCGGAACGACGGACATCACGACTTTTTATGTGATGCTCTCCCGCCATATTTATGATGTTAGTGCCATCGGCGGGGCGGTGGATTCGACGACCCGGCAGACGGTGCACGCGACCTGCGAGGCGCTGAAATCAAGACCCGAAGTGCTGGATGTGTTCGGTTCAGCGACGCTGCTGCCCAAGTTGACCAAATTGAGAAATGAGCGCGGTGAATCCCATGAGTGATAAGCCACGTTGCCAAAGCTGCGGCATGCCGCTCGATGGCGTTGCCGAACATCACGGCACAAATAGCGACGGCTCCATGCATCCGGAGTTCTGCAAGTTCTGTTTTCAGAACGGTGCATTCACGCAGCCCAATCAGACCATGACTCAGATGATTGAGAGTTCAATCGAGTTCATGTCCAGCCGGTTGAATTTCTCCCGCGAACAGGCGAGCGAAATGTCGTGGGCAGTCATTCCAAC
>CAZGVT010000237.1:0-5076 GCA_964529255.1 uncultured Alphaproteobacteria bacterium
CTCATGAACTCCCGCTTTGGACTGATAGGGAACAGCGAGCCCATGCAGAAACTATGGAGCCAGATCAAGCGTGTGGCACCCACAAATCTTCCGGTTCTGATACTCGGGGAAACCGGTTCGGGCAAGGACCGCGTCGCCGAAGCCATATACGGTTTGAGCAAGCGGGCTGATAAAAAGCTCATGCGGGTGACTCTCTCCGCGATCAACTCAAATTTGATCTCTTCAGAATTGTTCGGAAGCGTGAAAGGCGCTTTCACCGGTGCGATAGATAAACCCGGAAGAGTTCGCCTCGCGAATGGAGGAACGCTGTTCCTCGATGAAATCGGCGAGTTGCCCACAGAGAGCCAGTCGCATCTTAACAACTTGTTGCGGAGAAGCGAAGTCGAGCCTGTTGGTGGAAGAGGTGCGGAAAAAGTGGATATCAGATACATCTTTGCCACGTATCGCCGCGTCGATTTTGAGAGCCCGGATCCGATATTCAAGCAGGACTTCATTAACCGCCTGCGAGAGGGGGCGATCATCCATGTGCCGCCGCTCCGCGAGCACAAAGAGGATATTGCGGAACTCACACGTTACATCCTCACCGTCGGATCCGCGATAGCAGACTTTCCGCAAAGGAGCATTGAAGCCGCCGCAATTCGGCGGCTCATGGATTACAACTGGCCGGGCAACGTGAGCGAACTCATCGGAGTGCTTAGACGGTGCGCTGTAAACACAGATGCCGAGGAGATCTCCGACCAGATCGTGGCAGAACAGCTTGGTCCGGAGGCCGTCGCTGTCAACAGCACTTCAGACGCATATCGCGACCAATTTGCTGTCTGGGAAGCACGCTACTACGGGGAACTGTACGAGCGCTGCAACAAAAATATTATGCAGGTGAAGGAGCTTGCCGAGCAGGACTATACAACGGTGCACAAGAAACTCAAGCAGTACGCAATCCACACCGTCCGCATGAAGAGTTCAGATTAATCCCGCGCGCCGCCACAGCGCTTGCGCCGCCACGCGAGCTTCCCGGGCGATGCTTATCTCGTCGCCGGTGACCAGTCTACCGGACTCGACGACAATCTTCCCGTTGACGATTACACACCACGCGCGCCGGTTGGATTGACAGAAAACCGTCGCCGCGATCGGATCTGCCGCGCCCGCGTAGCCCGCTTCGTCCAAGTCGAACAGGACGATATCCGCCGCGTATCCTTCCTCAAGTTTTCCCACACCGCTCATTCCAAGCAACTCCGCTGATCCTGCGGTTGCCATATCGATTGCCTGCCGGGCCGTCATTGCCGCAGGGCTATGAATAACTCTCGTCAACAACATTGCCTGACGCAGCTCTGCGAGCATGTTGCAACCGTCGTTGGACGCGCTGCCGTCAACGCCGAGGCCGAGTGGAATGCCGCGTGACATGAGATCCGGAATCCGCGCCACCCCGGAGCCCAACCTCATGTTGCTCGATGGACAATGACAGATGCCCGATTTTGTTGCAGAGAGCTTCGCCAATTCGGAATCGGTGAAGAAGATGCCGTGCGCAAACCAGACGTCTTGGCCAAGCCACTCGACCTGCTCCATAAGTTCGAGCGGTGTGCAGTGGTATCGGTCCCGGCAATAGGCAAGTTCGTCGCGCGTTTCAGCTAAATGTGTGTGAAGTCTCACTCCGTGCTTTCGCGCGAGACGGGCAGTCTCGAGCAGCAGAGACTTTGTCACATTGAACGGACTGCATGGAGCAAGGTGAATTTGACACATGGAATCCGGCGCGCCGTCGTGATATCGCGCGATGACTTCCTCAGAGTGCAAAAGTACTTGCTCATCGGATTCAACGAGCTCATCCGGAGGCAGACCGCCGTCGCGCGCCCCAAGCGTCATCGAGCCGCGTGTACCGATGAAGCGGATGCCCAATTCCTTGGCAGCGAGAATTTCGAGGGCGAGCGGATCCTGGCGATTTCCGGTTGGAAAAAGGTAGTGATGATCGCTGCTTGTGGTGCATCCACTCAGTAGAAGTTCGGCAATCGCCAGACGCGCCGCCGCGTAAAACGCCTGATCGTCGAAATGCAGCCAAATCGGATAGTGGTAGGTTAACCAGTCGAAAAGGCCACTGTCCTGAGCGCCGGGCAGGCAACGAGTCAGAATCTGAAAAAAGTGATGATGACAATTGATGAGTCCGGGCAGCGCAACCTTGCCGGAGCACTCCACAATCAGCGCGGAGCCATCGCTTGTCAGATCGGTACCAACCTGAGCGATTCGAGCGCCACATATGAGTATGTCCACATCGCGCGATTCCCGTCCGTTTTCAAGGTATGCGGAAGTAACGTGCTTCAGGAGGATATTTGACACGCCTTAGTCTCCACGTTGATAGGCTGTATACACCCGTTTCGCGGCCACGCGGCAAAATGTTTTGAGCGTACGCCAAGCGAACCGGCGAAATTCATTTGCGTTTCCACCGGTTGTGCCCTATATTAGCGCTGCCGGAGTCGAAACAAATGTAACCGGGTCAAGCTTGTTTTCTAATTACAGATTCCATAAACAACTCGCCCTTCGAATGGTCATCTGGACTGTCGCCTTGTGCGGGGTCCAGACGACTCTTTGTGGTGAAGCATTTGGCTTCGACGAAAGGTTGCAGCAGGGAGACAGGCCGGTGGTAGCACAGGCATGGCGACCCCTTAACCGGATTCGTCCGGCACTTGACCAAGGCGGAGAGAATTGTCTTGATGCGACGGTAATCAGCGCTTTGCCCTATTCTGCGACCGGAACCACGGCGAGTTTTGCCGACGACTATTTCGGCGAATGCGGAGCGCCAAACGGCAGTGCGCCGGACGTCGTCTATAGCTTCACGCCCGACTCAAACGTAGTCGTTCAGATACATACCTGTGGATCTCACTTCGACACACGCCTGTATGTGTACGAAGCAGCCTGCCCCGGTTTTGCGATCGCCTGCAACGACGATGCATGTGATGGAGCGGATTCGCTCCCGCTTGCCTCGCGAATCTATGCGCTGCCGTTGTCTGAAGGCGAGACCTATTTCATCGTCGTTGACGGTTCCAACGGCGAACAGGGAAACTATGCATTGGAGATCGCCGAAGTTTCGCTTTGTCCAAGTCCGCCACTAAACGACTCGTGCTCTGCCGTCGCCGCATTGCCGCTGCCCCAGTGGTATAGCGGGGAGACGAATTGCGCGACGGTCGATTGCCCGGAGTTTCCGCTGGCGACTGTCTGGATCGCCTTTCATCTCGACAGTTGCTCCAATGTCGTTCTCGGCTTCTGCGACACGGATCCTCCGATGAGTAATGCGTGGCTGAACTGTGCGCGCTCATGTGACTGCTCCACGCTCACGTCAAGGGCGGTTGTGGATACTCTTTCCTGTGGAGATGGTTCGCCTGTTCTGCGCTGGAGCGCACTTCCCGCGGGAGACTACTTCTATCCGATTATGGCGGAGATCGAACTGCGTTACGAAGTTACGGTGTATTCGACTCCGTGTGCCGCCTGCGACGTTTGCATTGAAGGTTCGACTCCGGAGGCCGAACCGTCCTGCGAATCCGAGTACATCGATCGAAGCAACGGTGGATGCGATGCAGAGGAGATACTGTTCATGCCGCTGCAGGATGGCGACGTGATTTGCGGCACGGCCGGATCGTACTTGCTGAACGGCATCGAGCGCCAAATCGACACAGACTGGTACGGAATTCAAGTCGCAGAGTCTTCCACCGTTACGAGTTGCGTACACTCGGAGCATGATGCCGTTCTGCATTTTGTTCTGCCAATTGACGGCTGCAACAGCCTTGAGTTCCTGGATACCCGGACCGTCTACTCCTGCGTGCCGTTCTGCAACTCACTTGTGCTGCCGCCTGCAACGTATTGGATTTCGCTGGCGCCGCTGCACTCCATCGCCGTTCCTTGCACGTCCCGCTATCAACTATCCCTCGAAATTGTGCCGCTGTTGATTTGCGACAGTCTCGCACGAGTCTGCATTGCTTCTGCGAACGAAACCGAGAGCAACGACACGTGCGGCGTCGGAGTCGATTCCCTGGTACTTGACTGCGGAGGATCCGTCTCCGGCTTGATCTGTCCGCGAGGGGATCGCGACTTATTCGTCTGGAATATTCCCGAAAATACTCGCTCGACGCTCTCGGTCTTCTCGGCACAGGATGACAGCTGCAATGCTCAACCCGCTTTCGTTTCGCTGAGCCTGATTGAGGCGGCCACGTGTCTGCCGGTATCCGGAGTGCTCCCGTCTTCAACATTCCTGCAGTTCATCGGACCGGCAAGCTTCATTGTAGCGGTCGAAGCGATCGAACAAGGTGAAATCGGCGACTACAGAATGGAAATAAGCTGTGACGCACTTGATTTCTGTGAAGCAATCTGCCTGACATCCGACACGATTACTCTCGGTGAGACGCTTACCTTGAATACGTGCGCTGGCTGCGGCCTGTACCCCGGCACTCCCGAGTTTGACTGCACGGGTCCTGCGTGGCTCAGTGGACCGCAAAGTTTTGTCGTCGTCTGCGTAGAGACTACAGGAGTTTATTGCGTCGAACTGAGTGGTGACACACTCACTATGGGTGGCAGCGACGTACAGTTCTGCGTATTTCAGGACTGTGAACAACCGACAAGCTCGTGTGTGTTCAGCGCGGACGTGAACTACCCCGGCAATGAGATCAACGGCCCGTTTTACACAGAGACCGCCTGTGACACTCTGTTTCCCGGAGATTACGTGATCGGCGCCTCCTCCTATGATATTCTTGAGAATGGCACGACTTGCGGTTTGATGACCGTGCGGGTCACGCGCCAATTGCCGCAATGCAACGCGCCGCTTGACGTGCGGATATTCTATGACGCCACATCAGGCGAAGTCACGCTGCACTGGATTTCCGTTTCGTCGTCCGACTTTCGTATCTGGCAAACCACTTTTAAGGACAACGACGGCGACCCCAATGGAGGTGCGGATCCCCAGTGGACTGCGCTCGCGACCGTAACAGCAGCTCCGGGTATGTTCAGTTTCGCCGACTCGCTGCCGTTGGTTTCCTATCGAGCGTACGCCGTGACCAAGACCTGCCCATAAAGATAACAGCCTTTGTCCAATCATGCAAA
>CAZGVT010000238.1:0-3778 GCA_964529255.1 uncultured Alphaproteobacteria bacterium
ATCCCGGACTTTCGCGCCTCGAAGACTTGCGCGAAGTCCGGGACGACAGGCAGTACGCGCGATGCCTTGTTGCGCCCTGTCGGAAAGGTTGCATCCACAGGTGATGATATTGATTCTCTGTGCAAAGGCAAGTGTACCCCCCTGAATCCCCCCACAGGATGTGGGGGGAGAAATGTGTTACGGTGCTTGACCCGCGTCGGCGAGCAATAATCTCAATTTTATTCACTATTCATCGTTTCTTATTATTCGTTCGCAGGAACTCTTTCTTGACAGGAGCGTAAGAGGGAGTAATGGTGGAGTATAGACCTTGAACACACGGAGTTCCTGCAGTTGACCAAGATTACTAAAAAAGCGAACATACGGGCCAATCAGAGCCTTGAGAAGTACTTGCAGGAAATCGGCGAGGTGTCTCTCCTCATTCCCGATGAGGAGATCAAGCTGGCAAGGCGCATCCGGCGGGGGGACCAGACCGCGCTGGAGCAATTGACGAAGGCCAATCTGCGCTTCGTGGTCAGCGTGGCCAAGCAGTATCAGAATCAAGGGCTTTCGCTCGGTGACTTGATCAACGAGGGCAATCTCGGGCTCATCAAAGCGGCCAAGCGGTTCGACGAGGCTCGCGGTTTCAAGTTTATCTCCTATGCCGTGTGGTGGATCCGGCAGAGTATCTTGCAGGCGCTAGCCGAGCAGTCGCGCGTCGTACGACTGCCGTTGAACCGGGTCGGTGCGCTGAACAAGATCGGTAAGATGTACTCCGCTCTCGAGCAGGAGTTCGAGCGCGAACCCACTCCCGAAGAGATCGCCGAGCAGCTCGAAATCTCGCCGGTGGAAGTGACCGACACGCTGCGCATGTCAGGCCGGCACCTTTCGATGGACGCGCCGTTCGCTCAGGGCGAAGACAACCGGCTGTTGGACATCGTGCACAACGAGAATCAACCGCCGCCCGATGCCAAGCTCATGCAGGAGTCGCTGCGGCAGGAAATCGAACGCGCGCTGTCCACGCTCTCGGATCGCGAAGCCGAAGTTGTGCGGTTGTACTTCGGCCTGGGCCGCGAGCATCCGCTGACTTTGGAAGAGATCGGCGAACTGTTCAAACTCACCCGCGAGCGCGTACGGCAGATCAAGGAAAAAGCATTGCGACGACTGCGACACACCTCACGAAGCAAGTCCTTGCGCACATATCTTGGCTAAACTGCACTAAGTTGAACTAAGTTAATCTTACACATTTTGTCCGATTATGAGGCACGCCGCGTGGTGTGCCTCTCTTTATTTGTATTCACGATGATTGAAATCTGTAACCGCAAATATCTCGTGATGATGCAGCTTCTTGTGTGTGGAGTGCGTGAAAGTTTTCGCATTGACTCTGCCTGCCCGGTGTTATATATTTTAGCTTAGAAAGTACGGTCTGATACACATTAGAGAAGAAACGTCGTGCTTACACACAAAGGAGGATTATCATGAAGAATTGGATGAGATTCGTCCTGACCCTCGGGTTGTTGCTCTATTCCGCGGCGGCACTGGCTGATCGGCCTGTTCCCCCGCCTGATGTTCCACCATCCACTCCGTGGTTGCAAGACGGAGTGCTGGTGACGCTGCCATGGTTCGATGATCTGGAATCTGGAATCGGCGACTGGCAGACTTCGGGATTTTATCATTTGCAAACTGATCCGCACTTGTACGAAGTGTGGAACCCGGTGATCAACCCGAACCTCGTAAGTCTGCCTGATGACGGTGGGCTGCCGGTTGCTCACAGCGGCAATCATTTGTTGTGGTATGGCGAGCAGAGCAACGGGACCTTTATCGGCAGCGATTTTGATCAAGGGCAAGAGTTCGGCTCGGGCGGCAGGTCCACTGGACCCAACAACGGATGGGCAACCACACCGTCTCTCGATCTCACTGGAATCAGCGAGGCAACGCTGAGTTTCTGGACCTGGTGGGAGATTGAAGGCGTCGACGTTCACGCGTTCGACATGATGTATTTGGAGATCACCACGGACGGTGGCGGAAGCTGGAATCCAATTGGCCAGGGTTGGCTGAATCCGCTGAATGATGTCAACTCGGCGGCGAATATCGGCTACAGTTCGGGAGGATCTGCATTGCCGGGTGAGTGGGTTCACCAGTCTTTCGACATCTCCGCGTTCACGGGTGAAACGGCGTGGATTCGTTTTCGATTCGACACGCGCGACAACTTGTACAACGGATTTCGCGGCTGGTTTATCGACGACGTGACTGTGATGTCAGGTGCGTTGGCCGCGCCGATTATTACCGAAGTGCAACCCCCGGCCGGACAGCCCAACGATCTCGTGAATGTGATTGGGAGCGGATTTCAGAATGGAGCGCAGGTGTTGATCGGCGGCATGCCGACGACGGAAAACATCTTGTCGAGTGGTCTCGCGCAGGTTTATGTGCCCGGGCTTGCGCCGGGATTCTACGACGTGCAGTTAACGAATCCGGACGGTCAGTGGGCGATTTGCGCTGACTGTTTCGAGGTGACGGTCACACCGGGTCCGGTCATCACATTAGTTGATCCCAATCAGGCTCCGTTCGGACCGGGCGTTCCGGTCACGATTCACGGCGAGCATTTCGTTGACGGCGCCGTTGTGGAGTTTGGCGGCATCGCTGCGGGTAGCATTGTATTTGTAAACGCCAACATGCTCACGTGCACGTCGCCCGATTTTCTCGGCGAGGGATTTCACGCGGTGCGGGTGGAAAATCCGGACGGACAATTTGATTTGTGCGCGGGATGTTTTAGGATTGTGGGTGGAGCGGTACTGCCCATCGACCTCGGTTGCTTCAACGGGCATCGTTACTACCTGAGTGCGGACACAAGAGAGTGGCCCGATGCGCGTACGGCAAGTGAGGCGTTTGGCGGTTACATGGCGTGCATTGGATCGCAAGCCGAAAATGACTTTATCTCGTCGGTCTTGAGCCCATTCTTTGCCAATCAGCACGTTTGGATCGGATTTAACGATATAGCAGTCGAGGGAAACTGGGAATGGGTGAACGGGGAGCCTGTCTCTTACACGAACTGGAGAAGCGGCGAGCCGAACAACTCCGGAGGTGACGAAGACTACGGCATGATATATGTTCAGCCCGGTGACCTGAATTGGCATGGCCTCTGGAACGACGTAGGATTTCAAGACTACTCGTTCCCGTATGTGATCGAGGTGCCGGATGGCAATTGCGCGCCGATTGATCTTGGGTGTTTCGGTGGGCATCGTTACTTTGTGAGTTTGGATCTGGTGGACTGGCCCGTTGCACGCGACCTCTGCTCCGCGGCCGGCGGAAATCTAGTGTGCATAGGGTCGGGAGGCGAGAACGAGTTCTTGAGGACCGCCCTTGGCGCGCAAGCAGGCAGTTGGGGACCGTTTGAGATCTGGATCGGATTCAACGACATTGTTATTGAAGGCGATTGGCAGTGGGTAACCGGCGAAGCCGTCAACTTCACGAACTGGCTTCCAGGACAGCCTGACAATTCCGGTGATGAGGATTATGGTACCATGTACGTCCAGCCGGGCGAACCCAATGACGGATACTGGAACGATTTAGGTTACATCGACTACGCGGCTCACTATGTGATCGAGGTGCCGGATGCAGGATGCCTACAAGATGTTTGCGAGATCCACAACTCCGTGTTCTCCGCCATCACGCTGCTGCCGCCGACACTGACAATTCAGATCGTTGGTGGCGATGCAGTGCTGAACTGGACGGCGGTACCGGGTGCAGAAATCTATCAGGTGCTTGAGGGCAGCTCGGTCATGAGTTCGGAACCGACGGCTAT
>CAZGVT010000238.1:3788-5061 GCA_964529255.1 uncultured Alphaproteobacteria bacterium
AACCTGGACGGTGCCGACCAGTTCGGGCATGCGCTTCTTCCAAGTTGTTGCGTTACGGGCAGAAGTACAGACTTTGCTCACTCCGGATCTGATTGCCTGCTGGGCGATGGAGGAGGGCAGCGGTGATGTGACCGCCGACGGCAGCGGCAACGGTCACGACGGCGCGATTCACGACGCGGAGTGGAACATGTACGCGGGTGATCCGATTGACGACTGGGCTCTTGCTTTTGCGCCGAACCGCTGGGTACAGGTGGCCAATGATCCCGTATTTTACGAAAGTGGTCATCAGATTGACATGTACCTGCGCGTGAATTCGCTTCCGGTTGGATCACCTTCCTATCTCATGACCGACGCGCGCTTCTCGACCGTGAACGGTGGTTTCGGTTGGCGGATTGAGCCGACGGGAAAACTGTTTGCGCTGACGTGGGACGGTTCGCAATGGAAAAACCTGCAGGCGGTCGTGCCGGTGCCACTGGGTGAGTGGTTCCAGGCGTCGCTGATTCTGAATGGCGAGTACTCGATGATGCTGGTGAACGGCGCAATCGTGGCGCTGGGTGATCTGCCACTCTCATCGACCAACAACAACATGCCACTGACGATTGGCGCGTCGCGGTTGACCAACGGCGCGCATCAGTACTATCTCAACGGAGACATCGCCTGGGCGAAGATCTCGCAGCTTGAGTAGTCGAGGTTCTGCGAATTGAGGAGGCCGAAAACAGCACACCCTCTCCGGCGTTCCGGGGAGGGTGTGGTGGTAGAAGGCTGTCGTTCTGGACCTCGTGTCAGCGGGTGTCCAGAATCTCTCTGAAGTGGTCAATGTGTAGCTGAGAGGTCCCGGACATTTGCGCTGCGAAGACTTGCGCAAAGTCCGGGACGACAGGTAAAAACACATAGATGGCAGTGCGAACGGGTGCGGCACACCACGCCGGCGGAAACTGGGACTTCTACGGTGTCAAACCGGCAAGGACACGCTGATCACTCCGCCGGATAGTCTCGTGATTCGTGTGACGGGGAATACCGTGCAACTGAAATTGGACGCCGGGAGTGGGTATCGGGCACTACGAAATCTTCGGGGATCAGGACGCGGACGGGCTCTTCCAAGACACCGTCGGAACCACGGCGGATACATTTTTTGTGGTTACGGAGGAGGAACTCAACTACCGATATTTTTATCGCGTGAAGGGTGTGCTGGAGATACCATAGATTCCGGCGGGATGAGGGCACCCCGCTCAGATCGGAAGAGCGTCGTGTAGGGAAAGAGTGGGTGGGTAGG
>CAZGVT010000239.1:0-5023 GCA_964529255.1 uncultured Alphaproteobacteria bacterium
AATGACAGTTGTAACGGTCAATACCGGTCGGCTGCAAGCAGCCGACACGGCCCGTTAGGTTGTTGCTGACGCGAGGTCCATAGTCATAGCATTATCTGTCGTCCCGGACTTCGCACAAGTCTTCGCAGGGCGAATGTCCGGGATCTCTCGGCCTGACTGCAAAGACCTGAGAGGTTCTGGACGCCCGCTTCGCGGTGTCCAGAATGACAGCACAGTCTGTCGTCCCGGACTTCGCGCAAGTCTTCGCAGGGCGAATGTCCGGGATCTCTCGGCTTGACTGCGAAGACCTGAGAGGTTCTGGACACTCGCTGACGCGAGGTCCAGAATGACAGCATTGGCACTGACGCGAGGTCCAGAATGACAAGGAAACGCCTACTTGGCTCCGGGCTTTTCCGCGTAATCATACTGCACCGGCCAGTAGTCCACGCCTTCCTGCAACGCTCTCCGCCGCTCAACGTCCGCCGATTGCGCCGGCACCGCCTTCCCCGGCTGTGAATTCAAGTCGTTCACCCACGGGGTGTTGTCTGCGGTCACAACATAGTGCCGCATGCAGGGATTGGGCGGATATTCCGTGTCTATGAACGAAGTGGTCACCGAACTCCCGATGAGATTCACCAGATCCGGTTGCACATTTTCCAGCGAGTCGCGGTAGACGTTATACGCCGTCGCTCCCGGTACGGCAGCCCACGACAGCTCAATCCAACCATTTGCCGCATCGTACTTGACCACCAGACTCTCCGGCGCGGCCACCGTGCACGGCGCATCGGTGACCGTCATTGTATACGGCCCTTCACTGCCGAAATAACCGTTGACCATGAAATAGTATTGAATCCCCGGCTGTACGGTAAACGTCGCCGTGCTGTGATAGGAAAATACGTCATTACATGTCCCGTCGTCGGTGCAACTGATGAGCGTGGCGCCGGGACAGTCTCCGCCCTCGCGGATCTCCAGCACGGAGTCCCAACTTCCCGGCGTACCGCACAAGGACACGGTGACGATCCGGCATTCCGGCAGCGCCTGCAATACGAACACGTCGTCGTTGGACTCCCCGGCGAAACACTGCGGATAATCATTGTGTTCGCAGACCAGTGTGCCGTTCAACGTGACGGGCATATCCACGATCACCACGCCGCATTGATCCTCGGGATTCCCTTGGGCGGTGACATGCAGCACATAAAAGCCGGAGTTGCTGCTGTAGCCGTCCACCCAGATAAAGTAATCCTGATTGGCCTCGTACACAAAGTTTACGGCGCTCTGATTGTTCGGACAGCCCGCATCGTCATTGCAGGTGACAAAATCGTTGCCGCAGAATCCGTACTTGTAGACGTGCAGAATCGCGTCCATCAGCGGATGACCGCAGGTGGTAGCGGTGACATACGCATTGCACGGCATGTTCAATCGGTAGACGACGTCCGGCGCGTTGCTGAAGGCACACCCGGGAGTCACCGAGTTGTTCGCGCAGACGGTGGAACCGAAATGCTCGTACGGCGCGTTGTTGATGAGGATCGCGCCGTTGCAATCGTCATTTCCGGGCGCGAACGGCGTTCCCGTCACGTTCAGCGTGTAAGCACCCGTGGCTCCCTGATAACCGCTGACGACGATAAAGTAAAATTCACCCGCCGCCGCAAAGAACGAGAGCTGGCTCTGAAACCCGCAAAAGTCATCGTTGCAGTCAATGTAAACCGATCCGGGACAGTCGAAATAATTGTTGCCGTAGTGCACTTCCACGACCGTGTCAAATCCCGAGCCGCATAGTGAGACGGTGACCTGATAGTCGCAGCTCAGGGACAACGCGTAAATGTCATCGGGTCCGTTGCCGTTGCAGTTCGAAAGAAAATGCCATCCGGAACTCGTGGTATTGCCGTTGAGCGTCAGCGGCACCGACACAATCGTTTGTGGCGGGCAATCGTCTTCGTCCAATGCGTCTCTATCTCTTGCAACGACGCCTTCCGCCGGTACAGCGGAAGTCATTAAACAGTGACCATTATTAGTCAGCGCAAACAAAGTCGACAACAGGCCGCACACAAGCAGGGCATTCTTCATATTTCTTGTCCTTTCTGGGTTATTCCTTTCAATATAACAAGGCCCCATTGCCGGAGCAATAGGGCTGCTCATTTTTCTGCGAAAAACCAACTAACCACCCGGCGACCCGGAGTTTCGCTCGAAGAGTATGAAAAATGACATCCTTAGGGCCTCGTGATAGTCCCGGTGCGTGCTCAGTGTTTCGAGCAAGTCGGAAAGAAAAGGAACCGGCTTCTCGAAGTTGCCCTCCAAGTCCACGCCAATCGGACCGACGAGAATGAAGCGCGGCCGTCGATCGAGTATTGACTGTGCCGTCGCTTTTTCATGGATCCGACCCGGCATCGCCGCAATCTGCGTATCAACGAGACCGTGATAATCCATGATTCGGCAGCGGGTGAAGTAGGGAATGACTCCGGCCTCACCGATGGCAAGCAGATCATCTGGCGCAGCGCGCTTGCGAATCTCCTGCGCAGTTCTGTAGTACACTTCAGAAGGATACAAGTCAAGTCTGCGAAATCCGCTGACGAAATAGTCATTCTGCCAGGTCACCACGCGGTCAAATGCAATCGCCTGCACGCAGGTCAACACCCACACAAGAGCAACGATCCGGATCTCCCGCCACTCCGTGAGCGGGCGGAAGAAGGTCGTCTCGCGCAGCACGACCATCATCCCCATGATGGCAACCGGCATCACGTGTGCCCAGAAACGAAACCCGAACATCCAGTCACCGCCGACCGCGAGAATGAAAAACATTTCGCCTGCGAGGATCAGTTGGATAACATTGAGGCGAGGTCGAAAGACAAACATCCACACCACTCCGCCCGTCCCGAGCAACGCACCCGCCAGATATTGCAGCCCGTGTTGGAGCTGAAAAAGGAAACCGCTGGACACTTTGGCATGAAACGTGTTGGGCAACCAATCCCCAAAGTACGCGAGGCGAAACACCGCGACGCCAATCACAACCAGCGCAAACGACATAACGGCGACAACGAGATGACCTCGATGCTTCGTCGAACACCCGTCGTTTGCGGTTTGTCGTTTGTCGTTTAGTCCCCTTCCCCACAAACCGAGCGCGAGCACGCTGAACATCGCTCCTTCAGGCCGCGAGAGCACAAGCAGGAGCATCGCCGAAATGACGAGTCGCGGTCGTTTCGGAATCGCAGGAAAGTCACCAATATCTCCCCAACCAATCACCAGCAACGACAGCAACAGCGCATGCAGCGCAGTTTCCAGACCGCAGACCGACCAGACCACGAGCGGCCCGGACGCAATGAACCAGGCCAGCGGAATGAACACATGCCACGGCGTTCGCTCGCGAGCCGCTCCGCGCAATCCCCAACGCGCGACTAGCACGAAATTTACCAGCAGACATAGAATCCCAAGCAGCTTTGCCGCCAGCGGCAACGCATAATCTGCCGTATCTTGATTCAATCCCAGCGCAGCCAAACCGGACAGCATGATCATCCACAGCGGATTGGAAAATCCCTCCACGCGCTCGCCGGGATTGAAACACAATCCCTCACCCTTTGCAAAATTCTCCGCATAGCGTAAGGTGATAAACGTATCATCGACGGACTGCGGGAAGTAGTGAATGAGTACTCCCGTGAGCACAAGTAGCAAGCCGGTCATCACGACGGTACTCGTAGTGCGTCGCAAACCGCAAGTCACGGTCGTCAACAATGGCACGAGCAAAATCGCCGCCGCAAGAAACACGACGGCGGGAACTTCGGCAAACGACAATCCAAAGTCCGTACTTGGAATCATTTAGTTGCCGGTTTTTCAGCCACAATCACCCATGACAGCTCAGCGACCCAGCGCGAATTGACGGAGAATCCGATTTGATGCAGCATATCCGTCGCGCGGCTCACGTCCCAAAAATGCTTTTGCTCAATCGCTTCGACCACGCCGCTGTGTCCTTCGCGCATGTATCGCTCGCAGAGTTTCGCCCGTGTATACGCGTCCGCAAACATAAGATCGCCGAAGATCGCCACACCGCCCGGGTTCAGCGCGCGCCAGATGCACCGACACAGCTCCTGCTTTTCCAGTTCATTCAAGTGGTGCATGGCATAGGTGCTCGTGATCACGTCGTGCACCGGCAGGGAAGCAAAGTAGTCGAGCACATCCGCCACCACAAACTCCACCGCGTTGGAAGTCCCGATCTTCGTGCGCGCGGCGGAGTGCATGCGCTCCGCGAGATCGACGCACACGAGTTCGGCGTAACCCGATAGCAATCGCGCAAGATTTCCGGTGCCGCTTCCTAAATCGAGCCCCCGCCATGCTTGCGGCCTGCAGGCAAACGCCGCAACTGTGCGCAGCGTTTCTTGATAGCCCGCGCGGATCGGATAGGACTCGTCCTGCATGAGCTTGTCATACTCGGCGGCTCCGCCTTCAACATCGAAGCGATTGGCAAAATTTACACCCATCTACTCCTCCTCCGGATAGATCATCACCACCGCCGCGGCGGATGCCTTCGTGTGCGTGAGCGAAACCGCGATGCGCATCGGATACTCCGAGTACGGTCCGTGGATGCGAATTCGCGGCCGTTTGCCCTTCAGTGTCAGTACCTCGACGTCCTGAAACGAGAGCCATTTGCCGATGCCGGTGCCGAGGGCCTTGGCGGTGGCTTCCTTGGCGGCCCAGCGAGCCGCAAGACACTGCTCCGGATGCATGCGTCGCAAACACTCGGCGCGCTCCGCTTCGGTGAATATCCTGGAGAGAAAATGTTCATCATGCAATTTCTTGGCGATGCGGTCGACGTCGACCAGATCAATGCCAAGCGAGGGAAGAATCGGTTTGGGTGGAGTCATCGAAAAGCGATAATACGGAAATGAGAAAAGTCAAGTAACGATCTAATTCATCGGTCGGGACCCAATGCCGCTCACTATCCTTGTCGTCCCGGACTTCGCACAAGTCTTCGCCGTGCGAATGTCCGGGATCTCTCAGGATTGGTGAACGCAGCCGCTCGTCGTGCAAGCCTATTTTAACAGCAGAAGTTTCTGCG
>CAZGVT010000240.1:0-5008 GCA_964529255.1 uncultured Alphaproteobacteria bacterium
TCGGCGGCACAAGGCAATGCAAAGGCTGGATTCAAGAGGCAGCCTTTCGCATGTTACTCAATAGTCTCGATCCCGCCGTTGCGGAAAATCGAGAGCAGCTTATTGTCTACGGCGGCACCGGCAAGGCCGCGCGTTCGCGGGAAGCGTTGCGTATTATTCTCGAGTCGCTGCGCAAGCTTGAGAATGACGAGACTTTGCTCGTCCAGTCCGGCAAGGCTGTGGGCGTCGTAAAGACTCACGAAGATGCTCCTCGCATCCTGATTGCAAACTCTAATCTGGTCGGGCAGTGGGCCAACTGGAATTACTTTCACGAACTCGAAGCCAAAGGTCTCATCATGTACGGCCAGATGACGGCCGGGTCGTGGATCTACATCGGCACGCAGGGAATTCTGCAAGGGACCTTTGAGACGTTTGCGGCTGCCGGGCGAAAGCACTTTGGCGGATCCCTCGCCGGAACCTGGACACTGACCGGCGGTCTCGGTGGCATGGGGGGCGCTCAACCGCTTGCGGTCACCTTGAACGGCGGTGTTGCCTTATGCGTGGAAGTAGATCCGGAGCGAATTCGTCGCCGTGTGGAGATCGGCTATTGTGATCGGGCGACTGATGACCTGGACGAAGCGCTGCAATGGGTCGTTGACGCCACCGCCGAAAAGCGTGCGTTGTCTGTTGCGCTGGAAGGTAATTGCGCAGACGTTCTCCCTGAACTTTTATGCCGGGGAGTAATCCCCCATCTCGTTACCGATCAGACCTCGGCGCATGATGAGCTCAACGGCTACATACCACATGGCTTGTCATTGCAGGATGCCCTTGCGCTGCGCAAACGCGACGCCAAAGATTACATTCGCCGAAGCATGCACTCGATGGCTGTGCACTGCGAGGCGATGGTCGACTTCCAGAAACGTGGCGCCATCGTATTCGATTACGGCAACAACTTGCGTGGAAAGGCCCTGAGCGCCGGCTTTCAAAACGCGTTCGCCTATCCTGGATTCGTTCCCGCGTATATTCGCCCGCTTTTCTGCCAGGGCAAAGGTCCCTTCCGCTGGGTGGCTCTCTCCGGTGATCCGGAAGATATCCAGTGTACCGACCGGGCAGTCTTGAGACTGTTTCCCGCCGATGCCGCATTGCGCACGTGGATTGAGACTGCCGCGCCGAAAATTCCGTATCAGGGACTGCCCGCCCGTATTTGTTGGCTCGGGCAGGGTGAGCGCGCGAGATTGGGGCTGGCCATCAACGATCTGGTCCGAAAGGGCGAAATCAAAGCTCCGATTGTGATTGGCCGAGACCATCTCGATACGGGATCGGTGGCTTCGCCGTATCGCGAGACCGAAGCGATGCTTGACGGAAGCGACGCCATTGCCGACTGGCCGATTCTGAACGCACTCGTTAACACCGCCAGCGGTGCTTCGTGGGTGAGTTTTCACCATGGCGGAGGCGTCGGCATCGGAGCGTCCCTTCACGCCGGACAAGTGATCGTGGCTGACGGTACGGACGCCGCTGCGAGACGACTCGAGCGAGTTCTCACCAATGACCCGGCAATGGGAATCTTTCGGCATCATGATGCCGGTTATGCGGACGCGACCGAAACCGGCACACGTCACGGCCTCAAGATTCCCGGGCATAACTTTTAGTCCAAAGCAAATTTCTCTACATCCATGAGCTACGAAAATCTTCTACTGGAATTCTCGGGCGGCATTGCGACCGTTACGGTGAATCGTCCGAAGGCACTCAACGCACTCAATGTGCTCACCGTGCAGGAATTGTTGGATTGCTTCGAGTCCCTTGCGGCCGATACCACTGTGCGCGCGGTCATCGTCACGGGAGCGGGCGAAAAGAGCTTTGTTTCCGGGGCGGACATTCAGGAAATCCGAGACCTGGATTTACTTGGCGGTAAAGCCTTTGCCGAAAGAGGCAATCGGCTCTACAGCAGGATCGAGTCGCTTCCCGTTCCCGTCATTGCCGCCGTCAACGGGTACGCTCTTGGTGGCGGCTGTGAGTTAGCTATGGCTTGCCACCTTCGGCTGGCTTCTGAAAACGCAAGATTCGGCCAACCGGAAATTAATCTGGGTATCATTCCAGGTTACGGCGGAACGCAGCGATTGCCACGACTCGTCGGGCGAGGAAAGGCACTGGAGCTGATGCTCACGGGCCGGATAATCACCGCCGGAGATGCGCTGCAAATCGGCTTGGTCAACGCCGTCTATCCCCCTGCACAACTACACGAGGAAACCCGTAAACTGGCCACCGAAATCGCGGGCAAGTCGCGCCCGGTCGTTACGGCAATCCTGAATGCCGTAACGCATGGCATGGAAGTCGGACTGGACGGGGGCCTGCGTTTGGAAGAGAAGCTTTTCGGCTTGTGCTGCGGCTGCGAAGACAAGATGGAGGGAACGTCCGCGTTTCTTGAAAAACGCAAGCCCGCTTTTCGTGACCGCTGAGTGAACAATAGCTCACTGTATATCCGCAACATCGGGACGCTGGTCACTCCCCTCGAGAGGGATCGGGATGCCCGTGATCGCGCGCTCATCGAGATCTCCAATGCGGCGATTCTCATCCAGAACTCACGCATCGCCGCCGTTGGCGGTGATGAGAAGGTTCGCAGCCTTGTGCCCCCGGAAACGCCGGAGTTTGATGCGGAAGGATCGCTTGCATTACCCGGGTTGATCGATTGCCACACGCATCCTGTCTTCGTCGGAAATCGCGCCGACGAGTTCCATCTGCGAAATGCCGGAAAGAGCTATCTTGAGATTGCCGAGGCCGGCGGCGGAATCCAGAAGACGGCGCACCGCGTGGCGGCGGCATCCGTCGAACAGATCGTGACCGAGTCCTTGCCTCGCTTCGACAGATCGCTGATGTCCGGTGTAACGACAATCGAAGCCAAGTCGGGTTACGGTCTTGAATGGGATGCGGAGTACAAGTTATTGCGCGCGCTCGAAATGATTTCCGGCGAAGTACCGCAGCGAGTGCATCGCACGCATCTCATACACGCCTTGCCCGCGAACAGAGCGGCTGATCGCGCAATGTTCGTGAGCGAAGTGATCTCCCATCACATCCCGGCCGTCGTACAATACAAACTCGCAACGGGTGTCGATGTCTTCTGTGAGAGTGGCGCATTCAGTGTTGACGAATCGAGACGGATTCTCACTGCCGCGAAATCTGCGGGACTGGCGGTCACCGTGCACGCAAACCAGTTCGGACACTCCGGTGGTGCGTTGTTGGCGGCAGAGCTCGGCGCGCGCAGTGCCGACCATCTTGAATACTTGAATGAGGCGGAAATCGACGCGCTCGCGGACGCAAAGGTAACCGGAATAGTACTCCCGGCAGCGGTCTTTTTTCTGGGGAATTTGCCGTATCCTCCGGTCCGCAACATGATTGCGCGAGGTATGAGAGTTGCAATAGCTACGGACATGAATCCGGGATCGGCGTCTACGGAGTCACTACCCTTCTGTCTCACGGCGGCCGCCATCTATTGCAAAATGACTCCGGCCGAGTTGTTGTGGGGAGTGACACTCGATCCTGCCCATGTGCTGGGAGTCCAAGGTTCTGTCGGCTCGCTTGAGGTCGGAAAGTACGCGGACATTACGCTGTGGAAACTTCCGAACTTGGATTCGCTCTCCTATCACTTTGGAAATGTGAGGCCGGCCACTGTATTTGTTGACGGTACGGTGGCTTGGGAAGATCGTGATTCGACCGCGAGATATTAAGGTTGGAACGTCCGGTTGGAAATTCGATGACTGGGCGGGTGTCTTCTACCCATTTCGCGTACCGCAGTCCAAATGGCTTGAATATTACTCGTCTCGTTTTCCTATCGGGGAAATCAACAGCACCTACTATCGCATTGCAGGTCGCGCAACTTATGCCGCACTGGTGAAGAAGACCCCTGAGAACTTCGTTTTCTACTGCAAAGTGCACGGTGACGTTACGCACAGTCCCGGAGATCCCACGGAGTCGATGAAGCGCTTGCTGAGCGCGACCGAGCCGCTGATTTCCTCCGGGAAATTGCACGGATGGCTGGCTCAATTCCCGCACTCCTTCAGCTATTCGGAGGCAAACTCGGAGCGGGTTGTGAGGATCGCCGAGCTGAGTGGCAATGTGCCGCTATGCGTCGAATTCCGTCACAAGAGTTGGGAACTCTCGGCAGCCGTCGACGTGCTGCGGGAGCAAGGCATCGTCTGGGTTACGCCGGATGAGCCTGCGATTGGCAATCTGCCTTCAAACACCCCGCGCGCGACTACCCATCGCCTGTACATGCGGCTACATGGCCGCAATGCGAAGACCTGGTACGGTCGTGATGCAGGTGATCGCTATGACTATCGTTACTCAACGGAAGAATTGACGGCGGTCGGTGAGAGTCTGCTTCATCACGAGGGCACGGCCGACAGCGCGGTTGTGCTCTTCAATAACTGCTATCATGGACAAGCCGTCGAAAACGCATTCTGGTTTCAGCAATGGTTGGAGATGATGGAGAATCGTTTTTCCAGTCAGCGTGGTAACAATGGACTCGCTCTACCACTGGATTAATCGTTCACAATCTGTCAACGCGTGGAACCGGTTCCGGATGCCATTTGATGAGTGGACGGAGCTGCTGGCCGTGCTGCGACGTGCCTCGGATAACGGAAGTGTGCGACCGCACAATTTCGACGTGGAAGGTGTTATCGTCGCCGACGATTCCACGTCGTTGATCTGTGTCGGTGAGCCCGCATTGCACTCCCCGGGACTTTTCAAGGACAACGCACTCTCCGTGTCCGTTGGATTCACCATTGACCCGCAGGCAGTCGAGGAGTTCAAAAGCGAGGCGGAGCATTGGCGGATCGAGTCAGGGTCGGCCGGGTCCGGGTCAAGATCGGGTGAGGTTATTTACGCGTTAGCCTGCGCAGCGGAACGTCACAACAATCTCGAACTTGAGAGACGAGTGCTTCGGGCATTGCGCGGGACCGGAAATTTCGAACTTGAAGGTGAACAGCTGTTTCTCAGCCTCAGCCAACTCGTTCATGACCTGTTCTCTCCCGTC
>CAZGVT010000241.1:0-5000 GCA_964529255.1 uncultured Alphaproteobacteria bacterium
CGCTCCTGAAGAGCGGAGCAAGACGCATCTCTACACTCCGGATGGCACGCCGGGCTGGTACACGCTGAATGTGCGCGGCATTGTGCGGCCGCATCGCCATCTGGATGTGAATCTTTCGTGTGAGAACCTCATGGACATTCACTATCGTCCGATGTCTTCGGGGATCAGCGCGCCGGGGCGAAATGTCATATTGGCCTTGCGGACGAGATTTTGATTCTGTGTCAGGGCGGCGCGGCCGTCCTGTTTTGAAATACCCTTAACATTCTCTTACAGGTTTTGTAAAATGCAGCACATTTTGATACCTGACGACTTGGATGCGAAGTCCGTCGAGCAGGTTCGCGGGTTGGGTTTTTCGGTGGATACGACGCACTACTCACCGGAAGATCTTGTGAAGAAGATCCCGGAGTTTGAAGCGATTGTTGTGCGCTCGGCGACCAAGGTGACGAAGGACGTCATCGACGCGGGCAAGAATTTGAAATTGATCGTGCGCGGTGGAGTCGGCGTGGATAACATTGACGTTGCGCATGCCGAAGCGAAGGGCGTCAAGGTGATGAACACTCCGGCAGCGTCGAGCGATTCGGTGGCGGAACTGGCTTTGGGATTGATGTTCGCGTGTGCGCGGTTGATTCCGGCGGCGGATGCGACGCTGAAGAAGGGCACGTGGGACAAGAAGACATTCTCGAAGGGAATGGAGATCGGCGGCAAGGTGCTGGGGATCATCGGGATGGGCCGGATTGGCGCCAAGCTCGCGCAGAAGGCGGCATCGTTGGGCATGAAGGTGATCGTGGCTTATGACAAGTTTCCCGATCCGGCGCGTTCCATGGGCGTGCCGCTGCTGACCAAGCAGGAAGTGCTGGAACAGGCGGATTTTCTCTCGCTGCACGTGCCGTTTGACAAGCAGCACGGAGCCGATATCGGAGCGGCGGAGATCGCGATGATGAAGAGTGGCGCGATCTTGATCAACTGCGCACGCGGTGGCGTGGTGGATGAAAGTGCGCTGCTCGAAGCACTGAACTCCGGCAAGTTGCGCGCGGCGGGGATTGACGTTTTCGAAAACGAGCCCACGCCACGAAAGGAACTGGTGGAGCATCCGAAGGTGGTCTGCACACCGCACATCGGCGCGGCGACGGTTGAAGCACAGGCGCGTGTGGGTGGAGAGGTTGTGTCGATTTTGAAGGAGTTTTTCGGGAAGTAACAGGCGAGAGTATTTTACGTGGTGGGGGCCACAGGTATGTAACAGAACAGAGTCCTTTGTCCGATTTTGGGTTCTCACGAATCGGCGGAGGACTCTGTCTTGTTTTGCGCGATGCTTTCGCGGGAATCGTTGTTGCGAAGACAAATTACCGAAGAACTTTTTGTGATCCTTCAGGCGCGAAAACCGAAGATGCGCCTTCAGGATGACAAAGGTTGTTGTGCCTCGCTTCGATGGAGAAGGGCTCCCCCCCATTATCCCCCCAATAGGAATTGGGGGGATGGGTGGTGAAGATTCGTGTATGCACTCTCGGAACTCTGTAACTGTAAAGACACATTCGCCGAAGGACTTCTTGTGATCCTTCTGGCGCGAAAACCGAAGACGCGCCTTCAGGATGACAAAAGTTGTTGTGCCTCGCTTCGATTGCGAAGGGCGGGATGACGCTGAAAAACACATTTGCGGTGTGCGAAATTCATTTTAAGAAAAGGGGGATTCAATGAAAAGCAAATTGCAGCTAAGGAGCGGGATCGCGCTGCTACTTGTGGTCGTTTCAACGGCGTACGCGATCAATTATCAGTATTTCTCCGAGGAAGAAACGACTGTTTTCGGTGACCGGATCAAGTTCTGGCGTGAGGATACGCTGGCCGGCGTAGTTCGCTCCAACGGTCAGATTGCGATCATGGAGAATCCGGTCTTCTACGATTTGGTGATTACTTCGGCGGAGGTGATGTGGATGGGTGCGGGATACAATCCTCAGTTTCGGGGGCAGCCACCGATTTTCAACGCGCCGGAGATTTACCTGCCGGATACGTTGCACTGGTACCGAGGGCGGGCAGAGGAGCAGGGGATGTATTTCACGCGCGGGGCGAACATGCAAGCGTGGGTGCAGTTGATCGATCATGCTTTTCGCATGTCGTGGACGCCGCTGGGGGTGCCGTTCGACACGACGGTTTGGGATACTGTCGCTTTGCCCGATTCGGCGATTGTGTTCTTTGAGGGCTATCTGCGCATCTCCGGCCGTGTTCACACCACGCTGATTGTGTGCGCCGGCGGCAGTGTGGGACTCGAGGACAACATCCTCTATGCCAGCACGACTCACCCGGACGGTATCGTGACTCCCGGTCATGCGGAAAAATTCGCATTGATTGCGGAAGGCGAGATGAAGATTTTGAACACGGTGGCCAACGGGCGGGAGAACTCCAACGGGCTTGGCCACGGACAGACGAACCGGGAATTCAAGGACATTGCGCTGAACGGGATCTATGTTGTGCTGCACGAAAGTTTCACGTTTGAAAATCAGAACGATCCGGACAGCGGCTATGTGTGCATTCCCTGCGGCTGCAATGCAAACGGCGGCGGGTGCTGTGACTTTCGCGGCTTTGTGTATCTCTACGGCTCGCTGATGCAGCAGCGGCGAGGCTATGTGCATCGATCCTCGTGCAGCGACACGGGCTACGGCAAACATTACCGGTTCGATCCTGTGCTGCGATTCTGGAATATCGGGCTGTTCCGGCTGCCGGAGAATCAACTGCTGCCCGACGCGCTGGATTTCGGCACAGTTGGCGTAGGCGAGACGGCCGCGGACACGCTGCATTTCCGCAATGACCTCGTACCTGTCCGGCTCGGCGGATTCAGCGCAGTGCCGCCGTTCTTCGTGACGGCGGATTCCTTGGACCAGTCGGACAGCACTCACCGGCTATTTGAACACACAATGTACGTGACGTTCTCGCCCGGGTCGGAGGGCGAGTTCAACGGCTTCGTGCAATTCGGAGATGTGTACTATGACACAATTTACGCAGTGCCTGTGAGCGGTCGCGGCGTGATTTTGGACTCACGCGAGCGGACGCCCGTTGCCCGCGAGTTTGCGCTGTCGGTGTATCCAAATCCGTTTAATGCGCGGGCGGAGATTCGTCTGGAATTGCCGGGGGAGGAATCGGCGAGGTTGGTGGTGTATGATCGCTTGGGGAGAGTGGCGCGGGATTATGGAGCAGTGCGGTCGACGGTGTCGCTGGATGCTTCGGCGTGGCCGTCGGGTTTGTACTTTGTGCGCGCGGAGACGGCAGGCGCGCAGCGGACGGCGAAGCTGTTGTTGTTGAGATAACTTTCTTCGGGGGGACAGAAAATGAAGGGGAGTATATGCGTTGCCGGTTTGCTGGCTACGGTCATTGGACTGACTATCGCGGCACATGGATTTAATTATTTGTACCTCAGTGATGCCGAGATGTCCGTGTTTGGGGATCGAATTCGATTACCCATGGATACATTGGATGGACCGGTCCGGTCAAATGACGAGTTGAGATGCTTCGGACTCACGGTATTTACGGACCTGTTTATCACCTCGACTGACGGGCCGGGATGTGAATCGGCGATCTTCAGAGGGCCTCCGCCAATCTACGGCGCGACCGAGATTCTCATTCCCAGCCGTGCCGATTTCATTCGCGCGATGGCGGTGACTCAGGGAAATCTCTTTGGGGATCCGGACACGATGATGATGGTGAATCTGAGGGACACGCTGGCCGTGCTGTGGTCGTGGCCGCTGGGGACTCTGATGGACAGCAGCGAATCGAGAACCCTGGCTACAACTGGAGGGGAACAGATGTTCTGGTGGTTCGAAAGTCCGATCAGGATTCGCGGTGTGTTGCGCGGAAATCTGGTGATCGGTTGCGCACACTCCATCGGCATTGAGGACAACGTACTTTACGTGGACGCCGACTCGCTGACCGGACGCACGCCTTTGTCGAGCGGCAACTATTTGACTCTGGCCGCGGAGGGTGAAATCAAGATTCGAAACACGATAGAGAACGGCCGCGAGAACTCCAATGAACTGGGTGGTGCACAAACCGACCCTGCTTTCACAAGTGTTGTGATAACAGCTAACATGTTCGCTCTCGGGGAGAGCTTCACATTCGAGAACCAGAACGATCCCGACAGCGGATACGTGTGCGAATGCGCGCCGGACGAACGAGGATCGATTTGGATTTACGGCGGGCTTACCCAGAAGCGGCGGGGGTATTACCACCGATCGAATCTCGGTGGAACCGGTTATCAAATGCACATGCGGTTTGACCCCCGTATCCGCGACTTGCCGAATCTCGTCGTCGATGCGCCGCCTTTGCAGCGCTATCCGGATACACTGGATTTCGAGGAGGTGCTGGTGAACGAGACGGTGCGGGATACGGTAACAATCTCGTGCGATTATTCGATCTCTGTGTTCGGCGCTCACGCCACGGCTCCTTTCTATTCCAGTGGCGCGATTCCGCCGGTGTGGGGAGACACCGTGCGCGTGCCGGTGCAGTTCACTCCAAACCGGCTTCAATCGTATGACGGTATTCTGACAATCTACGCCGACTTTGGGACGCCGGTAATCACTCTCTTGGGTCGCGGCGTGGAGCGGCTGGATGCGCGCGAAGCACGTGGTGCTCGGACGCTCAGTCTGGAGGTCTTCCCCAATCCCTTCAATCAGACAAGTGAGATTTCGCTGCAGTTTCCCGGCGGCGCAAGCGGCCAACTCACCGTGTTCGACTTGCTGGGCCGAGAGGTGAGGCGGTGGGATGTCGAAGAGGGTGAGCAGGTCGTGAGATTTGAAGCGGGCGATCTGGCGACGGGCGTCTATCTGGCGGTGCTCGAGGCGGGGGATGCGCGAGTCGTGAAGAAGGTGATGCTGCTCAAGTGACTGAGCGCCCCCGCCTGCGGTCGGACCCGCGCCACACGGCAGTGCGCTGTGGGGGACGATCCGCCACCCCCCTTTGTCCCACCATAAGAATGGGGGGAGAGTGGAACGACGGATTGCGCGGTTGGCGGGAAATGC
>CAZGVT010000242.1:0-4999 GCA_964529255.1 uncultured Alphaproteobacteria bacterium
AACATCCGGTCGAAGTCATCCAGCGCGGGGAGCAGGCCGGAAACGACGGATTCTACGGCTGCCTCGCGGAGCATTCCCGCTTCCGCTCTTGTACGCTTACGGAAATTGTCAAACTCCGCCAGCTTCCGGATATACTTGTCCTTCCAATCTTCACCATCGGTGCGGCGTGAAATGTCTCCCGAATCCACACCAGATCGAGAAGATTCCGACTCTCCGGGAGCATTCTCGGCAGCACCTTCCTGAGCGCCCTGTTCGTCCTTTTCTTCCTGTATCACGTTTTCGTTATATTTCATGAGTCGGTTAATCCTTGCTCTTCGTTCCGGGAACATGCTTGGCGATGACGCGGGCTGTAAACTCCACAAGGCTTTTCACTCTTGAATAGTCCATTCGCGTCGGGCCAATCACTCCCAACTTCCCGGAGATGGTGTCCGAACGGTAAGTCGCGACAAGTACTGAGAGGTCACGGGCGCGCAAATCGACATTTTCCGTACCGATGGAAATAGACACACCGGAGTCCGCGGCAGACGACTGCAACAGATGGACCACTATGTCCTCATCGTCAAGTAGTTCAATGATCCCGCGCATGGATCGCGCATCGGCGAACTCCGGTTGGCTTAGGACCTGCGATCTTCCGCCGATCTTCAATTCGCCGCTCTCTGAAAATGTGAAAAGTTTGTCCGCCGAATCGACGAAGAAGCGGACGAGACCGGGATTCGGTAATTCTACGCCTTGTATCCGTTCACTGATCTGCGAGCGAATTTGTCCCAGAGTCAGGCCGCTCAAGCGTTGGTTGAGCGCCGTGCAAAGTTCCCGCAGCCCCTCCTCTGCTACCACTTGATCTACTTCCGCCATCACGGTTCGCATCGGACCCGTCTCGAGTGTGATCACGATCAACACCTTTCGCTCGGAGAGTCGCACAAGATCGATACGACCGAGTACGGCGTCTTCGAGCGCCGGAACCAGCACGATTCCCAGCAACCTTGTAGCCGAAGTCAGTACGCGCGCCGTCACGGCCATCAACTGGTCGAGGTCGTGCGGCGCTTCGTCGAATTCGCGTTGAATCGCCTCGCGTTCAGCGGTGGGAAGATCGCGAGATTCCATCAAACTGTTCACATAATGGCGATACCCGAGATCCGAAGGTACTCTTCCCGCCGACGCGTGAGGGTGAGAGAGCAGTCCCATCTCCTCAAGATCCGCCATGACATTCCGAATCGTTGCCGGAGAAATATCGAGCCCGAATTTGCGGGAGAGTTGGCGCGAACCTACCGGGTTCGCCGTCAGCACGAACTGCTGAACTACCGCACGGAGGATCTCCTTCTCGCGTTCCGTTAAATCAGTGAGTCTTGGATTCCGTTCCACAATCCTACTTGCCGCAGATACGTGCCGGGATTCCGGCCCCTCTAAATTACCTAACTATATGGGAAACTAAAAAATACGCATTTTTGACCGCCTTGTCAAGCGACACAGATGACATCCAAGACAATGATTATTAAACCTTTACGGTAGATTCACAGCCAAGCCTCTCGTGAGAAGCGGGTCAGGCCGCGACCTTGGTGAAGCATCCTCGCCCGCCGGTAGAGGGGTGGCGGGTGGCGGCCCGCGCTATTGAACGATTCCACAGTGAGGACAGTTTCGGGTCGCCCAATGTCCTTCTGCAACGCGAGCCGCACTTGGCGGCCCCATGCAGTTGCGTTTCCTGAGTCGCGCTTATTTGCCGAAGCTGCGAGGGCTAAGGAGTCCGGCGACCAAAGAGAGCGTACATCCACCAAGGAAGACACTTACGTAATACCAGAACGGCAGCGCCACTTCGCGAACAAGCAGCCAGCCTGCAAAGCCGCAAATCAACCACAAAGCCAAAACAGATCCTATCGCACCGAGGATTCCGACAATCAACTCCTGTGCGACAAGCGCCAGAGTGAGAGTTCGATGAGACATGCCAAGCAAACTGAGAAACTCCCACGTAGCCGTGCGATAACGTACCTGCGCTCGCAGACACAAACCAACCAGACCAACCGCCACAAAGCTGAGCAGGAATGCACTTAGTCCAATGTCTCCGCGTAACCGACTTACCCATCGCGTCACTTCCGACCACAATTTCCGTGGGTAAACCACGGCGCGAACACCCGGCCAGTGCCTTGCGGCTGAAGTGAGGCTGTCCACCGTATTGATCTCGGTATGTCCAAAGCGAATTCTGATCAAATCGGGAAACGGATTGTACCCGAATAACAGGAGCAGACTGTCTCCAGATTCGCGCTGCACTTCATCAAGTACCACCTCAGCGGGAACATACTGTACAAATTCTGCGCCGGGCCATTTCTCCGCCTCAGCCATGATGGCCATGCGAGTAGAATCGTCTGTCATTGACAGCTCGATTTCCACCGTAAGCGCGGAAAGAAACTCCGTTTTTAGATTTGCAAGCGTAATGGCGGATCCTCCAAGCGCACTTAGAATTGCCGTACCCAATGTCAGCAGCAGCACTGCGAGGGCGCTTAAAGTCGGCCGTGAGCGAAGCGTACTCCAGCCCAACCGGAATGCCAGGCGCAAATTTGTCATTTCAAGCACCCATCGGCGAGCATGTGACGGCGAGCGATATCCGTCAATGCGGTCGTGCGGTGTGTCGTCACGATCACCGTCAGACCCCGGGCGTGCGCCAATCGCAGCAGATGTTCCGACTCATTTGCCGAATCAGGGTCAAGGTGAGCGAACGGTTCATCCGCCAATAATAGTATTGGACGGTGAACCAGTGAGCGAGCAATCTGTGCCCTCGCCTGTTCACCCCCCGAGAGTTCCGACGGCCGCTTTCGTGCCGCTGCAGCAAGTCCGGCGTCGAGCAACGCGCGGGTGCCCTCTGCCCGGCTCCGGGACGTCGAAAATCCCGAGATCACGAGCGGCAGGGAAACATTATCGAGCACGGATTCCTGGTCGAGAAAACGAGGGTGCTGAAATACCACTCCGCAACGACGTCTCAGAGTTGTGAGTGAATTTCCGCCGGCGCCGCGCAATTCGATACCCGCGACGCTCCCATAGCCGGAGAGCAGGGGCATCGCCCCGAGCAGCAGTTTAATTAATGTCGTCTTGCCGCTCCCGGTGACGCCCTCAATGATGATGAGTTCGCCCTTTTCAATCTGCAAGGTCAACGAGGAAAGCACCGGCTTTTCGCCATAGCCGGTGGTCGCCTGCACCAGTTCAACAACCGAAGTGCTCATTTAGCGGAGATAGAGAATTTTCCGTGTGGCTTGCCCCCGTTCCGTACGCAGACTCGCAAAGTAAACTCCCGAGGATAACCCGTCCGGTCGCCAGCCGATGACATGGCCGCCGGCCTCAATTGACTCGTCCTTCAGCAGTACTGCTGCGAGTCGTCCAAGAACATCATGGACCGTCAGCGTCACTCGCGTGCGCTCCGGCAATTCGAAACGCAGACTCGTCGTCGCGTTAAACGGATTCGGCCGCGGCTCGTGCAACCGGATGTGTTGTGCAAATTCGTTAGGCTCTGCGACGCGCGCCGGCAATCCACAGTCCACGAGATCAACATGCGGCGAACGCCAAGGCATGCGCGGGAATTCATCAATCTCAGAGGTCGCAAGCCGCTGACAAAAGATACTATTTTCCGGACGAGGCGGATCGACAGGTCCCATGCCCATACTGTAGTCCATCAAGTACGCGACCGCGAGAGTATCATCCCAGGTCAACAGACCTGATGATACGTCTTTTTCGCAGCGGTTGTCGCCAACCGGAACCGGTGACGGCGCGGTCGGTGCAGTGTTCGTGATGTTCCTGCCGATGCTCCAGCCATACGTACTGTCGGGAATCGGAACTCGCCGGGAGACGAACACGTCGGCGTTCATTTCGCCATTGGTTGAATAATATGCAGTATCGAATTGAGTGTAAACACAGTAGACGGTGCCCCACTGCTCGTCGAGTGTCAGGCACGGCCGGCCGACCATGGTATTGTTCACCGGCAGGCGACGATCTTCGCGTATCGCCAGCGAATCGGGAATCCACGACTCGGCTACCAGCTCGAATCCCCATTCCTCGGTCCAGTGCCAGATTTGAGCCTGAGTCTCGAATACGAACGGACCAAGCGCATCCAGCCAGCGATGGTAGTAGCCTACCGTTGTGAACGCGAGATGGAGCAATCCTGCGGCATCGTAGAGTATACTCACGTCCCAAGAGGCGCGAACCGTATCGCGATTACAGCAGCGCCAGTCTCCCGTCTCCTCATAGCACGACTCATCCGCGGCAATGAACTGCGTGATATTCAGCGGAGGAAACCATGTCGTGCCGCCATCGACAGACGATACGAGGTATACGTCAAGATCGGGAAATTCAGACGCTGGAGGGGACTTCAAATAGGCGACAGAAATATGCCCGCCGTCGGGTGAACATGCAATCGCATGGACTGGGCGTGTCATCAAGTCCAAGGTAACAAAGTTCGGCGTCGTATTCAAGCTGTCCCACACGATGATCGTACCATTTCCCTGATCATCGATGATCGCGTGGCCGCGAGCATACAGCAAGGGGTTCGGCTCGCCCCACATCGTTTCCGCGCTCTCGGCGATCAGATGAACCGTATGGTCCTCGCTCACGGCGATTCTGGGGTACGCTGTGAGAAGCGAATCATACTCTTCGGTAATCCAAAGCGGCAGCGACGACGTGAACGCGCCGTATCCCGCAATATAGTCTATCCCCGCCGCGGCAAACGGACCGTCATGATCGTGGTCGGATTCATGCCAAGTTGGAAATCCCCATCCGACTCTCGTCACATCAATGGAGCCATACGCAGCTCCGACTGAGGCGTCAGCCTGCATCCCGCCGGGTGAGAGGAAGTTTCGCGTTTCCAGGCTCCAGAGATTCCAGTAGACATGTCGCGGCGCCGTGGGCGACTGAAGCCGTTTCGTCCAAACCACTTGCATGCGCCCTTCAGAATTGGCACCGATCATACGTGCGCCGCCGAAAGCCTGCATGGATGTAAAATACGTCCTGCCGGCCTCGTATACTT
>CAZGVT010000243.1:0-4984 GCA_964529255.1 uncultured Alphaproteobacteria bacterium
CGTATTAGATGACGTTGAACATGGCAATTTCTGATCCCGTTACAGCGGGAATCATCAAGTCAGACTCCCTTCACGCGGCCCGGCGGCTCATCCGGATCGAAGCTGAGTCCGTGCGTGCGCTGGCGGAGCGAATTGATGCAGACTTCGAGCGCGCGGTTTCGCTGCTCGCGGTCGTGCGCGGGCGAGTCGTGGTTACCGGCCTGGGCAAGAGCGGGCACATCGGGCGGAAGATCAGTGCCACGTTTGCGAGTACCGGCACGCCGTCGTCATTTATGCATCCATCCGAAGCCTCTCACGGAGACCTGGGAATGGTCACGAGTCAGGATGCGGTGGTGATGATTTCCAAGAGCGGCGCCACCGATGATCTGCTTCACCTGATTCCCTATTTGAAATTACTGCAAGTGCCGATTGTTGCAATGCTCGGCGACATGGACAGTCCGATTGGCGAGAAGTGTGACGTCGTGCTCGATTGCTCGGTACTTGAGGAAGGCTGTCCGCTCGACCTTGCGCCGACGTCATCCACAACGGCCACGCTGGCCATGGGCGATGCGCTGGCGATTGCGCTGATGATCGAGAAAGAGTTTAGGCCCGAGGATTTTGCTTTTCTGCATCCCGGCGGAGCGCTGGGGCGGAGACTCAGCATGAAAATCTCCGATGTCATGCATCGGGGCGACAAGATTCCGCTGAACCGGCCGCAGGATACCGTGCGCGAACTCATCGTCGAAATGACGCGCAAGCGGTTCGGAGCCACGTGCGTCGTAGACGACAAGAACTCCATCACCGGAATATTCACCGACGGAGATTTGCGACGCATTTTCGAGCGAGGAGTTGACTTGGATCACGCCACGGCAAAAGACGTCGCCTCCGCCAATCCGAAGACGATCGACGAGAACGCGCTGGTGACGCGCGCGATTAATCTGATGGAAGCGTACAACATTCTCGTGCTCCCCGTGGTGAATGGAGATCAGGTCATTACCGGTATCGTGCACATGCACGATCTGCTGAAATCCGGAATCGGGCGGTCGTGATCCGAGTCTGTGCGATCGGAGCAGTGCTGGCGGTGTTCATCGGCTGTACGCCCATCGGCTCACCCACGACGCAAGGACCGGAGCAAAGCTATCCTGAGCAGGAATTGTTCGATGCGACGATCCGATTCTATCAGAGCGATCGGGTTTCCGGAGTCTTGCAAGCCGGGCGAATCCGTAAGTACGAAAAGAATTCGACGATTTTGCTCGACGACGGCGTTGAAATGGATTTCTTTGACGAGAGCGGTAAGCACACGACGTGGCTGCGGGCGGATTCAGGACGGGCCGATGAAGTTCGCAAGGACTTGCATGCGTTCGGCAATGTCGTAGCGAGATCGGATTCCGGTCAGACGCTCGAGACCAGTCAACTGCGGTGGGAGAACCGCGCCCGGCGAATCGTCTCAGATACGCGAGTCAAACTCATGACTCCGACCGACACACTGTACGGCATTGGTTTCGTTTCCGATGAGAATCTGAAGAACTGGACCATCGACCAACCGCAGGGAGTGACGTTCCGCGAATTCGAGAGGGGGCGAAGTGATTCGCTTGGCGCCGACGCCGCGCGTTAGGCCGCTCAGCCTGCTGCTCCTCGGCGCACTGGTTACCGCGGTCTCGCTGTCACAGGAGCGGACCCCGATCGTGCTCGACCGGGCGGATGCGCTGCAAGTTTTCGAAGAGAATGGCATCCGGCGGCAAGAACTGCGCGGCAATGTGAGAATGATCCGGGACAGTCTTACAGTGGACTGTCAGACCGCGATATTCTATCCCGATTCCGGTCTTGTCATCTTTAAGGATAAGGTTGAGTTTCGAGATCCGGTCCGCACACTGTTCGCGGATCAGGTCATTTATAACGATGTCACTCAAGAGGTCGATGCATCCGGGCAGGTGCGAATCTACCAGTCGGACTCACTCGCCGCGACCGCAAGACGAGCGAAATACCGCGAGCGTTTCAAACAGGCTTATCTCTATGACGACGTACGCATGCGGCAGGAAAATCGCAAAATCAATCTCACGGGCGAGGTTGGATTTCTCGATCACGAGCGTGAGTACGGCTGGGTGACGGGGAATCCGGTGTTGACCGAACGAGATTCCACTCTGCGATTGCTCACCGAGATTCACGGCGACACGATTCACTATTCAGAGGCGGAGAAGCTCGCTCGTGTCGGCGGAGATGTAACGGTGGAGCGTGACAGCTTGATCGGGCACGGCACCAGTCTCGTGTATTCCACGGGCGAACGCGTTGCCACACTTACCGGGAAACCCGCTGCGGAACGCGGTCTGGATGACATGCACGGGGACACGATCCGGCTATTCTTTGACGAAGACCGGATCAATCGCGTGCTCGTGAGTGGACGCGCACTCGTAACGAGCCCCGCCGACAGCGGCTTCAGCGAACCACGACATCGCATGGAAGGCAAAGAGATGACTTTGTGGGTGACGGAAGGCCGCCTCGATTCCGCGCTGATCGAAGGCACCGCCGTGGCAACCTATTTCATTCGTGAGGACGGAAAGCCCAAGGGGCTGAATGTGACGTCGGGCGACCGGCTGCACGTGTATTTTGACGAGCGCAAGATTTCCAGAATTCATATCGTCGGCGGGACAATGGGTGATTATACGCCGCAGCGTCTCGTGTCGATCCTCCCCGATACCCCCTGATAAAGGAGCACCTGTTGGCGAAGACTGCAACCCGCACACGGCCCGTCCCCGCCGCCGCGCACGCGACACCGGGATTATTCGAGATCAAACCCTGGTTGGCGGACGTCGTCGCTTGCGCGATGATCTTTCTCTCCGTGCTGTTCATGTTTCCGCAGATGGCGATCGAGGGCAAGGTCTTTTCCGCCGGCGATGATACCGAATCGGCGGCCTCGATGGTGGAATATGCGATTGAAGAGGCGCAGGCGCGGGAGTATCCACTCTGGTGCCCGTACATTTTCGGCGGGTTTCCGAGTCTGGCCGCCGGCGCATACTCGAACTATGAGCACATGGGCGCTCCGTATTCGCTCGCCTACAAGTACTGTTCTCCGCGCTGGTGGGCGGATCAGATTTCCATCCGTGTACTCTTCTTCGGCGGACTCGACGACAGGAATGAGAGCAGCGCGCGGTGGATGCTGGCACTGTTCATGTACGGCGGACTGCTGACGTATCTCCTGTTGCGGCGGCTGAGTTTTCAGCCGTTGATTGCTTTTTTCGGATCGATGCTGATGGCCTGGAATCCATACTTGATCTCTTTGGCCACGGCGGCGCACGGCGGAAAGATGATGACCTTTATCTATATGCCTCTGATCATCTTGCTCGCCTGGCAAGTGTTCGAAAAGCGGCGAGTCCTTGATCTTGCTTTATTGGCGGCGGCTTTCGGCTGGCAGATTGCGGTAGGTGGTCATACGCAGGTGCTGTTCTACAGTTTCATTACCGTCGGGCTCATGTACCTTGTCTGGCTGATCTTCGAGTTGCGCGAGCGTCCGTCGCTTGTCGCCGTCAAACCGGGGGTATACATTGCCGTTGCGATTGTCCTCGGTTTCGGAGTCGGCGCGCTCTGGTACATTCCGCTGATGGAGTTCGTCGGTTGGTCTATTCGCGGAATTGCCCCGGCATTTGCGGAAGGAGCGCAGCCGGGGTATTCCATGGCCGACGCGACCATGTGGTCGTTTCATCCGCAGGAGATTCTGACTTTTCTCGTGCCATCGTGGTTCGGCTTGAAGTCACCGACCTACTGGGGCACCATGCCGTTCACGTCGTCGAGCTTCTATTTCGGCGTGATTCCGTTGCTATTTGCGGTGCTCGCATTTTTCGGAAAAAAGGACAGGCTGTTTTGGGCGCTGCTTGCAGTGGCTGTGTTTTCATTTCTGCTCTCGATGGGCTTGCACTTCCAATCGTTTTACGCGCTCTTTTTCAACTATCTGCCGTTCTTCAACAAGTTCCGCACGCCTTCGCTGATCATGCTGCTGTTTGTGCTGGCGGGAATCGTCTATGCGGCTTATGGATTAAGATTCGTGCTGGGTCTGGGTGACGACGAGAAGTGGAAGAAGCGATTCCTGATCGGGATGGCGGTCTGCGGCGCGCTGCTTGTGTTGTTTCTCATCGCCGGCGAAAGTCTCGCAGGTATGTTCGGTTCATTTACCAAGGTGGGCGAAGGGCAGCGTTACAATCCGCAGGTATTGGAGCAACTTTACAACGAGCGCACCAAACTGTTCGCAACCGACGCCAAGCTCGCATTGTTCTGGCTGGGGGCGGCGTTCCTGCTCTGCTGGCTGTACGTGACGAGGAAGTTGAAACAGACGGCATTCCTGGTCGGGCTAATTGCGCTGACGATGATTGACCTCGGGATCTTCTCGCGCAAGTTCTTTGATCCGCAGTCCGCAGGCAACACGTTCGCGGGCCTCAAGCCCAATAGTATCGTCGAATATTTGCGCAAAGACCCGGACCTGTTCCGCGTGATGCCGGTGGGACAGATTATGCAGGACAATCGCTGGGCGGCGTGGGAAGTAGCGTCTTTAGGCGGCTATCACGGAGCAAAGTTGAGGAGCTATCAGGATTTGCTCGATTACGTGGCCTTCAAGGGACCGGACAATCGATTTCCAATAAACATCCCGTTCTTTTCTGCGATGAACTGCAAGTACTTTGTAGCCGGCGGATTGCTTCCACCGGAGACCGGATTCGAGCAGGTTGCGCAGGACCCCGGTGAAAAGTGGGTGTTGTACCGGAATCCGCGGTCCATGAACCGGGCCTATTTTGTCGATTCTGTGGAGGTGATCCGGGACCGGCAGGGGACCATTCGTCGCATCGCAGAACCGAGTTTCGGCTGGGATTATATTGCGACGGTAGATGAGCCGTTACCCGGGCCGGTATCTCCCAACGTTTCGAGGACCGTTGAAGTGACCGAGTATTTGCCGCACCATGTGAAGATCCGCGCGACGACTCCGGTGCCCGCGCTGTTGGTATTGTCGGACGCCTATTATGAG
>CAZGVT010000244.1:0-4982 GCA_964529255.1 uncultured Alphaproteobacteria bacterium
GGCTGCGCTCGCCAGGACATCATCGGTAATTCGCCCGTACGCTTTTCCCCGGAATTCCAACCGGACGGCAGGCTTTCATCGCAGGCTGCCGCCGACTACATTTCAAGCGCGATGAACGGTACCCCGCAGCACTTCGAATGGATACACAAGCGCAAGGACGGAACTCTAATCGACTGTGAAGTCTCGCTTTCCGCCGTTGAAATCAGCGGGGAGGCTCTGATTCTCGCGATTGTGAGAGATGTGTCGGACCGCAAGCAGTCGGAGCGCGCCATTCAGGAAAGCGAGGAACGGTTCCGCGTTTTGGCCGACGGCGCTCCCGTCATGATGCGCGTCTTCGGAGCGGACAAGCAAGGAAGTTACTTCAATCGCGCCTGGCGCGAGTTCACCGGGCATGTGGATTGTCCGGAATCCGAAGCGTCGTGGGAGAGAGATCTGCACCAGGAGGATGCCAACTCCGTGAGGACGGTGTTCGATCAGGCCTTTGATGAACAGCAAGAATATTGCCTCGAATATCGCTTGCGGCGATTTGACGGTACGTACCGCTGGGTCATCGAGAACGGCGCACCCCGTTTCAGTCCCACGGGTGACTTCATCGGTTACCTGACCACAACCGTCGATATCACGGAACGCAAGCGGGAAATGGAGTTTCACGAGACCGTCGGGCTCGTCTCCAAGATGCTGCTGAGCTGCGAAGCTCTGCACACAGTCTACGCGGAGCTGCCCGAATTACTGGCGAAACGGTGGAACATTCCGTACTGCGCAATTGAGCTTCACGACTCGCTTACAGGCGATCTTGTTTGTGCGGGCAGTCATGGGGATCCTGAACCGCCAGGGGCGCGAGTTCCCGCGCATGCATCGCCCGCTGGCGACGCTGTGCTCAGCGGACTGCCCACGCGCCGGAATTTCCGGGACGGCGAGGATGAGGACAGTGCCCTGCAGACGATGCAACGACTCGACTTGCGCTCGTGGATTTGTGTGCCGTTTGTCCTGAAGGGTCGGGTGCTGGGCGCGATCACACTTGCCGATCACGCGCCGATCCCGGATGCCGAACTGATGCTCAAGTCGCTTGAGTTCATCGCGGATTCTCTGGCTCAGACCAGCGAGCGCCGCAGAGCCGAAGACGAAAACGTACGACTGGCGGCTTTTCAGAAGGAGAATCCGAATGTTGCGATCTCTTGCGACCATAAAGGAAATGTCACGTATATCAATCCCAAAGGCGTGGCCGTACTTCGCGAGCTGAATGTTCACTTGTTTCCCGGATTGCTGCCGCTTGACCACAAACCACTCATTCGACGCTGCGTGGCCGAGCAGAATGCCATCAGCGATATCACGACTCAAGTCGGACCACGGGTGATCAGTTGGACCTATCACTTTGTGCCAAGTGTCAACATGGTGCACCTGATCGGCGTCGACGTGACGGAACGGAGATATCTCGAACAGGAGCTGAAAGAAAGAGACTCGCGGCGAAGGGCAATTGTCGATTCCGCTCTGGACTGCATCATCATTACCGATCAGGATGGACGCATTGTCGAGTTTAACCCCGCGGCGGAAGCCGTGTTTGGATTCCCGTCGGATGAAATCTGTGGCAGGCCGCTGGTGGGAACTCTGATCCCTCCGCAACATCACGCGGCCCATCTCCAGGGAATGCATCAATTCCTCGCTACAGCCGAGCAGCGCCTCATCGGCAGACGTATCGAGACGACGGCTCTGCGAAAGGACGGCAGCGAGTTCCCTATCGAATTGACGATATCAACCGGCGAGGTGGGTGGCCGCCAGCAGTTTACGGCATTCATCCGGGACATTTCGGAGCGTCGCCTGGCTGAGTGTGCCGCCGCCGAAAAAGATCGAACGCTTCACGACCTCGTGAACGCGCTGCCGGAGATCGTCGGCGTGTTCGACTTGCGGACGTTCGTTTTGCAGTCATTCAACAACATGATGTCCAAAGAACTCGGATATAGTGAAGCCGAGATTACCGGCATGGGCGCTCAATTTGTCCGAACGTTGGTCCATCCTGAGGATGTGTCTGCACTGGTTAACGAACTGGAGAGGTTGGGTACGCTCCCGGTCGGAGCGACGGCCGAAATCAGATTCCGCATGCGAACCAAAAGCGGGCCGTTCAAAGTGCTGGATGCACGGCTGACCGCCATGTCGTCCGGCGCGGAGGGCAAGACCGAACTCATTGTCGGGGTTGCGCGGGTGATCGAAGAAAGCACACGCCGCGACTGACGCGGCCTCAGCTTACTGACAAAGGCCCGAGCCGTAACCCGCGCCGTGTTGGCTGCTTGCAGCCAACCGCCGGGCTGATCTTGTTCAAGTACCGGTGAGTGCCCGTGCGGCTGACACTCATGTTCGAAAGGTGGACACCGAAGCGGGGAGGATTCCGGCGGGGGGAGGGCACCCCGCCCGGCGAACAAAGATGACTTTCGTATTCTTAAGATAAGTTCCAGTCTGAGGCCGCAACTGACGCGGCCTCGTTCGTTTATGCCACTTGCCAGCTTTTCGACTTCCTACCCGCTGATAAGCGCAGCGCCTGCCTCTCAAAGAAGAGGTTGACTTTTACCTTGGAGAAGCGTAAATTAGGAGTTCGACAAGTTACGCAACTCTTTGTAAATGAAGAAAATCAGAACAATCCTCCAAGGAGCGGCGGGCCGTGACTTCCACAATTTCAACACGGTCTTCCGGGATCAGCCGTCCTACGAAGTTGTTGCCTTCACTGCCACACAGATACCCGACATAGACGGCCGGCGATACCCTGCCGAACTTGCCGGCAAGCTCTACCCGAAGGGAATACCCATTTTCGCAGAAAGCGAACTTGAGTCGCTGATCCGCAAGGAGTCGGTCGACGAAGTCGTTTTCAGCTACAGCGATGTCTCGCATGAGTATGTGATGCACTGGGCCTCGCGGGTCATGGCGGCGGGCGCTAACTTCCGTTTTTTAGGGGCCCGCGCGACGATGCTGCCGAGCAACAAGCCGGTGGTTGCGGTGTGCGCAGTTCGAACCGGCGCAGGCAAATCGCAAACGACACGTCGTGTCGCGGAGCTGGTCAAGGCTGCGGGAAAAAAACTGGTGGTTGTCCGCCATCCTATGCCCTATGGAAATCTGGTAAAGCAAACCGTTCAACGATTTGCCACGATCAAGGATCTAAAGGCGCAGAATTGTACGATTGAAGAAATGGAAGAGTTCGAGCCTCACCTCAATCGAGGTTCGATTGTATATGCAGGAGTGGACTACGAGAAAATTCTGCGCTCCGCCGAACGGGAAGCTGATGTCGTCCTCTGGGACGGCGGAAACAACGATCTGCCTTTCTTCAGACCCGATCTTCACATTACCGTAGTGGACCCTCTCCGGGCCGGACACGAGATATCGTATCACCCCGGAGAGACGAATCTGCGGATGGCTCATGCGATCGTCATCAACAAGATTGACAGCGCGACTCCGGAGCAGATCTCAATTGTTCGAGAGTCCGTCGCACGCTGCAATCCGAAGGCATTGGTTGTCGATGCCGCGTCTCCGGTCACGGCAGAGGGTGCGGATTCTATTCGCGGCAAGCGGGTGCTGGTCATCGAAGATGGGCCAACCTGTACACATGGCGAAATGAAGTACGGAGCCGGTGTGGTACTGTCCAGAAGATTCGGTGCGGCGGAGTTCGTTGACCCGCGACCCTATGCTGTGGGTACGATTGCCGACACATTCAGGAATTATCCGGCGATTGGTACGCTGCTGCCCGCGATGGGATATGGTGCCAAGCAGATGAAAGACCTTGAGGCGACGATTCGCAAGGCCAAAGCGGATGTCGTCGTAGTCGCGACGCCAATTGATCTGCGCAGAATAATCAAGATCGACAAGCCGGTGGTGAGAGTCGGCTACGACCTGCAGGAAATCGGCGAACCGACGCTGGAACAGGTGCTCGCTCCCATTTTGGGGAAGAAGCCGGGCAGGCGTAAATAAGCGCGCGAAACGCCTGGTGGCTATAGCTCAGCTGGTTAGAGCATTGGATTGTGGATCCAAGGGTCGGGGGTTCGAGTCCCCTTAGCCACCCAAGTAAAGCAGGCACTTCCAAAATCCAGGTTCGAAAGTTTCGACCCGCACTCTCCCGGTTAGCGCCATTCCACTCCCCGGTCCCGGAAAAGCTGTTTTTGATCTTCGGTTTGTGACGGCCCCATCGTCTAACGGTTAGGACTCGAGATTTTCATTCTCGCAATCGGAGTTCGATTCTCCGTGGGGTCACCAAAAAGCCCGGTACGAGATTCGTATCGGGCTTCAGATTTCTGCTTCGCGTGACAATGATGTCATGTGACTACGGAGGGCCGATGGGCGCGCGGACCGGCTGGACGCGTCGAATCTGTAGTTGATCCCGCGTTTCGGTCTCAGCCTTGTGAAGCGCGCGGATTCTCCGCTCCTCGACGTAACTGAAGTGGATGATCATCGCAGCCGTCGGCCAGTACATGAAGTTCATCGTATCGATCTGCCAGGCGCTCGTATAGAACATCCACGCACCGAATACAAAGGTCATGTTTTCAAGCGCACGACCCATCACTCTCAACTCCATGTCGTCGCAACGGCGGAGCACCGCCCCGCGCCGGTAAATGAACACGAGAGACAACGCAAAAAGAAACGTGCCGACGTACCCGTATTCGATCAGCATCCAGATAATCGTCGTGGAGTTGGACGACAGGCCAAAACGTGAGAAGAACGCTGACTTCGGCGAATGCTCAGCGGAGAGAATCGACTGCGTGATCGAGCCCGGGCCGTTACCGATAAGCACCGATTGAGGCGAGTCGGCAGCGAGTCTCACGGCATACGAATATTGGAATGTGCGCTCGAACCGGGTCTCCGTCGGATCGTCCATTTCCCGGCCGAAAACCTCCGGAAGCCGTCGAATATACGTCAGTGGATTTCGACCTTCCGCCCAACCGCCGGTTGTCGTGACGACGAAATCAACTGCAACCAGCAAGAGAACTCCTGCCGCGGCGATGCCCAAT
>CAZGVT010000245.1:0-4943 GCA_964529255.1 uncultured Alphaproteobacteria bacterium
CCTCCATGAAAGTTCCCGGCCGTCCGGGCCATTAGGAATGGACACGCCTGCGAGAAAGACATGGATGGCCGCGGAGTATCGCATTAGGAAGAGATGGTGGCGATTCGATAGAAAAAAACGGAACCTTTGCGGGTTCCGTCAGACTATTGACAGACCCCATCGATTTTTGAGGGGCCTGTTTTGGGAGCTGCGAAGCGACTCTCAATTCGCCACGCGAGCACTCGCGAGTTCTCAAACGTGAACGGCCCGGCGGTCGGCTGCAAGCAGCCAACACGGCCGTGCCTTTGTCAGCAACCTGACGGAACCTTTGCGGGTTCCGTTTTCTTGTATGAGCGAGATTGGAGGAGCAGCGCTATCGCGCACGCAGGGAATTCAGCAGTTTTTGTGACTGTTGCTGATACATAGACGGACTGCGGCTGAGCCACACCAGCAGTGAGTCGGCGCGCAGGGAATCGTTCATGGCGAGCGCGGCGTTGGCAAGATACCAGCGTGCAGAAAGATCGTCGGGGCCGGCCAGCAGACTGTCGAGAATTGCGAGCCTTGGAGTGGTGGCTTCATAATCGCGCGCCAAATAGTAACTCACCGCAGCCATGAGCTTGTACACAGGTTTAGTCGAGTCCAGTCCTGCTGCGCGTTCGAAGAGTGGTGCCGCTGTATGATAGTCATGCAGGCGATAGCTTTCCTCCGCCTGCGCAATGACGGCTTGTACGGCGACCGTGTCACGCGCAGGAGGCGGAGCGGCCATATAATACGCTTTCTCGTCAGACGTCCCGATGTCACGTCCTCCGCGAACATGCATATCCACTTCCGGTTCGGGGAGCGGCCACGGCAAGGGTTCGCGAGTGATCATTTCGCGAAGACTGGAACCTGAAGAAGTGACTTCGCCAACTCTGAAACCGGGCTGTTTGCTGAGGAAATTCTCCAGCTTGGCCGGCGGCAGAGACTCGGAGTGTATTGCAGTTGCCGGAGGCGGTGTGGATTCAGCTTGAATGTCGAGTTCAACTTGAGGAACCGCAGCATCGCGAGGCCTCTCCAGTAATAACGGCGCCGTAATGGTCTTCCTCGAAGCAGGAGGAGTCGCAAGGAGATCGTCACCGGTGCGAGCCGTATCGAATACCATCGGCGCCGCTTCCATTCCGACCGCCGACGGCTCAGGGGCATCCGAGCGAAGTTCTGCCTCCGGAGGAATAACCGGCGACTGCTCGACCCTGACGGGTGCGGGAGTTCTTAGGATGAAAATCCCCGCCACCACCGCGACGGCAAGCGCGGGCGCAAAATAGCGAACATATACAGACTGGAACGCGCGTCGCCAAGGCGCCGGGAAGCCGTAGTGCAACGACTGCGGAACGTGCTCCAGAGACTCTGCCTTCAAGAGTTCGCGGATTTCCGCTCGATGCTCCGCCAGTTCTGTCATTGCAGAGAGCGTGACTTCCATGCGGTGCCTGCAGCCGTCGCAGACCAGCAGATGCTCTTCGAAGCGGTCAGCAGTTTCGGAATCCAGTGTGCCCAACTCATACTCGTGAATCCGCCAGCCCAGCTCGGGATCGAAGCATTCGTAATCGTGTTGCTCAGTCATGATCAATTCCTCCGAGCAGGACCTTCAACCGTTTCTTGCAGTCGAAGAGTCGCTTGTCGAACGTCCCCCGCTTCAAGCCCACCTCTTCGCTCTGAGCCTGCTGCCAAACCTCCATCACCGAGTATCCACGCAGCAGCGCAAATAACGCCTGCTTACAGAAATCGGCAAGCTGTCGAATGGCGGCGACGATCTGCTCAGCCCGCTCCTTTCGCTCGAGGTTCGCAGCCATATCGTCTTGTGCGGCGGCGAGGCTCGAGGCAGCCAACGAAGCTTGAGACGGCGCGCGGTCCTCAGCAGACTCGTCGGTGACCAACGCGACTTCTCTCTGCCTGCGAGCCGCCTGCAGTTCGTTGCCGACTTTGTTTCGCAGTATCGCCAGCGCAAATCTCAACGGGTGGTCGGAAACTCCTCCTATTTTCTCGCAAAAGGTTATTAGAGTATTCTGGAGCAGGTCCTCCCGGTCTTCCCGAGACCAGCTCCGCAGACGAAATTCGAGAATTGGCCGCAATCTTACCTCGATTTCCTTGCACAGGCGGTTCAGCGCGTCCGCATCCGCAGTCTTCGCCAGCCCCAACAAGGCTTCAAGAGCGTCAAGGGTGGAATCCATCAATTTGTTATTACTGTACTTTATGAGTCGATGTCTGGACTTTACACTCCGGCCGCGGTCGCGGTTGTCGGGAATATAGCACTCAGTTTTGACTTGCGCAAAGGCAGGATAGGCTACTGCCCGGGATATTGTATTTGAAGCAAAGTTGTGGCAATTGAGTAGCGGAAGGCACCACCCGAGTTGAGAGGATTGGCCCCTGCATTGGAGTAGTTGACTTCGGTGCAAACCTTTGCTAAATTTGCTCTTGTAATTCACCCAGCCTCACCCATTCATCGTGCTTTATCACACCCTTGTCCGTAAGCTTGTGGCCAACCTGCCGATGGGATTCCAGCGGTGGTATCATTCCGCCTCATATTATCGGCATTTCCGGCTGACGGAATCCCCACTCGTCACGATTGTTGTCTCGGCCTATCAGCGGCCCCGAGAACTTAAGTCCGCACTCCTGGCGTTGGCTGTGCAGACCTATCCGCATCTTGAGATCATCGTCGTGCATGATGGACCAGCGGAATGGCTCGCGGACTGCAATGTGAGCGAAGACCCGCGAATTCAGCTGATCGCGAGCCAGACGCGGAATAATGACTTCGGACAGAGCAACTATGAAAATGGCGTAAGGTTGGCCAGAGGACAGTACATCGGATTGACCAACGACGACAACTATCACTGCCCGACGTATGTGGAGACATTGTTGAAGGCGATCTACCTCCACGATGCGCAATTTGCCTACTGCAATCTACTCCACAATTACTTTGAATACTTGCCGTTGAGTACTGCCCCATTTCCCGGCCGGATAGACGCGACCGGGTGGATCGCCCGCGCCGATCTGGTCAAGACGACTCCGTGGCGGGCGAAGGGAGGACGGGTCGATGATGGCAAGTGGGTGTACGACATCATCAAGAAGTCTGATCGCCTTATTAAGGTACCGCATATTCTCGCAGTGCACAATTAAGTTGTGGCGAGGGCTGAGCCAAACCAGAGTCTGTTTCTCGCTTAACGGGATATAACCCCACCGGACACCGTTATCCACAGGGATCGTGTCTACAATACTCTTGATGCCCACGGGAATTCGCCTGTGGGCTTAGCTTGTCCCAGCATACCGACCCGGCGGAGTAAAACGGAGGCATGCCTCCCTATTGGCTGCGGTCTTGACCCGGACTCTGAGCGTGGTTTCTGCTGAATCCTCATCGCGACTGCAAGAAAGTACAACATAACTATATCCTTAATCTCGACACCTGACCCGCCATAGCTGCAACGGAGGCGTGCATTGAAAAATTTTTGCGTGCACGAATACCTATTGCGCTTTTGAGCTACTTAGTATACTTTTCATAGCAAGCATAACGAGGGCTGCAGGATTGTTGCGCCCCATTCGGTTTTACGTTGTAAGCAATTGGATTCCTAACACTTAAGCGGAGGATGATCATGAAGAAGGTGATTGGATTTGTTGCTCTGGGTCTGGTGCTTTGTTCAGCAGCATGGGCATTCGAAGTGGACTCACCGGTTGACATCAACAAGGGCGCGATTCCTCGTCCGGTTGACCGTACCGGAAGCTGTGTTGTGACGTCCGTTGATGATACGGCGAATACGGTTTCAGTTTGGGGCGCCACAACGTGGTTCCTTGGCGACGCGCATGCGATTTATATGGATCCTGCGGTTGACCATGATGGCAACTGCTCGGATCCGTTCTATCCGTTCCGTGTTACGTCGCTCGATTTCTTGTTTGTCGAGTTGACCGACGACACGAACCAGGTTGGCCAGACGGTGACGTATACGATTGATTTTGTTTGTCCGCAGGATCTCGCGACGGGCAGCGTTTCCGGCGACGAGTGCCATGGTCCGGGCTCGGTGTTCGCCTCCTATACGTTGGCTTACACGCTGGCTCGTACGGACTTTGACGAGAACGGTATCGGAGGTTTCATCAGTATCAACCTTCCGACCGACGTTTGCGTGGATCGCGGTTTCTTCGTGGTCGCACGTTGGACGGGTTGGACGGGCGTCGGCCAGGCTCCGCAGATCGTGTGGCATCGTCAGCGCGCCGAAGGTGGACCGCTGGACCGTTGCGACAACTGGCTGTGGCTGGGCACCGCTCTTGCGGCTGACTGCTGGCTGTTGACGGGTTATGAGATCGGCTATGGTTGCGGCGCGGATACTCCTCCTCCGGGATTCGCGGCATGCTTCCCCGGCTCGGCCTTTATTTACGTGAACGGCGACGCGGGAGTTGCGTGTCTTCCGGTATCGAGCTGCCCGGCGCGCGCGAACAACTATCCGGGTGACGATGCGAGCGATCCGATCAACGTGAACACCTCGCCCTGGCTGGCGGACATCGACCTTTGCCAGTACACCAGTGACTACAACTACTACTACGATGCGGACGCCGCGCCGGTGACGAGCCGTCGCTGGACGGGTCGCAACGAGGACGTTGTGCTCGACCTGAACTACTCGCAGAACCCAGTGGAAGCTTGCTTTACGGTAGTGATCACTCCGATGTGTCCGCCGCGCGCCTTCTTCCAGTTGCGCTCGTGGATTGACGATTCGTTTGGCTTCCCGCTGTGGTGGGGCTCCCCGCAATATCCGGGTTCGGGCGTTGCGCAGACCTATGATTTCACCTTAGCCGGTTTGCAGTGCCAGTTCCCCGATCGCTATCTGCTTTATATCGATGCCCGCGGCGGTTGCTGCTGCCCGGTGAACATCTCGGTGTCCGGCGATCAGCCGCTGCCGGTTGATCTGGTTTCGCTATCCGCTTCGGCAGGCGACCGCCATGTCAAT
>CAZGVT010000246.1:0-4941 GCA_964529255.1 uncultured Alphaproteobacteria bacterium
GCACCGTAATGATCGGATCGGAGATCACGAAATTCAAGTCTGAAACGTCACTCACGGAAGGAATGCTGACGCTTGTTACTCTGATTCGCGCCGTTGTCGTCGTCGGGCTCGTCGGCGTCCAAGCTTCCGAGCCGTCATTGGCCGTATTGGAGAAGAGGGAAACCCACGAACCGCCGGGATAGGTGCGATTGATTTCGATATTCACATTTCCCGTCAGCCCCGCCGAGCTCCATGCGATGTTCGTGCCCAGCCCAATAAACCAGGTTTCGCCGTTATTCGGAGCCGTGACCGTGATCGTGGGATTCGAAATCGCGAAATTCGCGTCTGATGTATCTCCAATCGTCGGCGTATTGATGCTGATGATCCGCATCCGGCAACTTGCTCCGGTCGTACCGGCAACCGTCCAGCTCTGCGTGCCGTCATTCGCCGTATTCGAAAACAGCGATTCCCAGGCGCCACCCGGATAGCTTCGATTCAGTTCAATCCGCACGTTTCCCGAAACTCCGCTACTCGACCAGGTGATATTCTGCGCCTGCCCGATGTACCACGTCTCGCCGCCGTTTGGCGCGCTGATGGTGATACTATTGGCGGCATTCGCAATCAACGTGCTCAAATTATAGAGCTGGATTACATTGTTCGATGAAGCAGCGACGATCTTTATGTGGTACGTACCGGATCCCGGCAAATTGAAACTGGAAATCACTTCGTCCGTCCCCGCGGGTTGCACCGGAGCCGAAGCGATCAGTACCGTACCATTCGTGCTATAGAGTTCGAGATGCAAATCCTGATCGTCAATCGTGGTAATTGAAGTCCCGGTGTTGCACGCCTCGTCCTGTGCCGCCTCGAGGTAGGTAAAACCGATGACATCCATCGTGATCGTCACCTGTTTGTTCGAAGTGACGGTGAACTTGTACCAATCCACGTCGCCGTTGTCGTCCGAGGACAGGTTCGTTAGCGAGGTTGTTCCGTTGCCAAGTGTGCCCATATCATAGGCGGTCGTATTGGCGTCGTTGTTCTCATATGTGTCGCCGTAGTAGCGCTGCCCGCCGCGAATATCATCATGTTGCGGACCATCGAATGACGTACTGAGATACGGCTCCATCAGTTTGGAATCGTTAGCCGGGCAGACGTGACGCAACCCAATGCCGTGCCCGTGTTCGTGCATACACACGTTGCGCATCCAGCGATAGTTGTTGCCGGACTGCCCCCAACTCTCCGCATTGTCGAGCACCATGTCCCCGCCATTCGGGTAGTAGTTGTAGGCGAGAATGTTCCACTGCGCGTCGATCGGTTTTGCGCAGATGCGGACGTCCCCGCGTACTCCAAGCTGCCCTGCACTCCCGAACATGGCCGCCCCGTCATCGGGAGATTCGACGTAGGCGATGCCGGTCAGCTCGGTCCAGCGCTGAAATACTTGACGAAACTTTGGCTTCCAGACTCCCGTATCGCCGAAGATCGCGTTAAATGTCGCGAACAGGGTGTTTGCCGCGGTGGGTTCACCTACACCACTCGGAATGCTGACACCGTCAGGGACAAAACTGTAAGTAAGAGTAATCGGATCTCCCTGACTTCCCGTGCCTCCGTTGGCGGTCGATGACCAGCGGTTATCAAGACGATACAGCGCCGGATTATTGAAGCTGCCGAAGAGCGCCTGGCTGACGGCCGTGACAATCGCATCGTCAGTACCTTCCGCAAAACACAAGGCGACCGGATCGCGATGCGGTTCAAGCGCATTCATTCGCTCGATCATCTCCCGGTACTTTTGCGGCAGGCGGGATAAGTCTTCTCCCGGTAGATTCAAGTAGGGAACTCCGAAAAGCCCGAGTTCGCGGAGGTTGTCCGCCTCACTGAACTCGGTTGGGCAGAGGATGCCATCCCCTCCGGCGACTGATGCCGACACAAAGCAAAGGACCAGCCCGATCAACGTAATCAACGCATACCTCATAACATCACTCCGCTGAAAACAATAACTTGGAACCCGCTTCACCTGAGGCGGGTGGAACAGAAAGAGGCGGACCTGAATTCGCCGGTTACCGCCCGCGCAGCCAAGAGCCATGATACGTGAAATCAACCACGAATGCAAGGAGTGCCTTTCGGCCCAGTGATTATTATGCGTGGCAGGATCAAGAGAATTGTGTTGGGTGAAGTCCAAGGACTTGCAATTCGTCACTTCTCACCGTATCATAGCAAACTTAGGGACAGCTCAGTCCCGTTTAGCTGTAAGTCTGTATGTTTTATAGGATTAACAGATTGAGGAACCGCCCCATGCGCGCCGTACTGCTCCTTTTGACCCTCGCCCTCAACCTCGCAGTCCTGACTTTTGGAAGTCTGGACCGCCCGAACGCGCCTGCGGGCCTCGATTCCGTACCAGTCTGGCTGTGCGACCGACCACAGCTTGCGGTCTGCTTTGCTCCCGGCACCAGTGAAGAATATATGCGGGAATGGCAAGAGCGGCTGTGGAATGCCCACCGCTCGTTGGACTACAATATTGGGGACCGTTGGAATACCACTGCGGTAACCGGCAGCACCGGACCCCAGGGCAACCCCTGCCATATCACTTATAGCTTCCCACCCGATGGGACGCCTGCGCCGGGAGATCCCGGTTCCGAGCCAAGCGAACTCTTTGAAATGATGGACTCGGAATTCAACGGCAATACTGAACTCTGGCAGTCGCTGTTTGGTCAGGTCTTTACTCGTTGGGGAGAGGTCTCCGGCCTGACCTACTCGCAGGAGGTCGATGACGGCGTGACCATAAACGGTGGCAATCGGGGCATCGTCGGTGTGCGCGGAGACGTCCGCATCTCTTCGATTCCAGTTGACGGCCCGAGCGGCGTGCTTGCCTACAACTTTTTCCCCGATCAGGGAGATATGGTGCTCGACGCGAGTGAGAATTGGGGATCGCCGGCACAGAACTATATATTCTTGCGCAATGTAGTGGCTCACGAGCACGGCCATGGCTGGGGATTGAATCACGTCTGTCCCGCGAATGGATCTAAACTTCTGGAGCCGTACTACTCGAGTGGCTTTAACGGCCCTCAGCATGACGACATTCGGGCCGTTCAGCGCAACTATGGCGACCGTTATGAAAACAACGATGAAATGGCCACGGCTACCGCGTTGGGCGAACTGACACAGGACTATGTGGTAACTCCGGTGAGTCTCGACGACAACTCCGATGTCGATTACTACACGTTTTCCGTGCCCTCGGCAACTGGATTAACCGTCACCGCCCAGCCAATCGGACACACCTATCTCGATGGCCAGCAGCAGCAGAATGGAAGTTGTTCACCGGGCAGCGAGATCAATACTCTCGATGACAACAATATCGACCTCTACCTGCGCGATGCGAGCGGCCAGAACATTATCGCGCAGTCGAATGATCGCCCGTCCGGTCAGGCCGAAGTGATCTTTAGATTCAATGTGCCACAAGGCGGCGGCAGCTACATGATCGAGATTTCCGGCGCGACCAATAACATAGTCCAGCTCTACGATCTTGAATTTGACTTCTTCAACGTCGACGATCCGTACCTGACCAGTTGCCCGATTGATTTCGGCTCGACCAATCAAGGCACGCCGGTTACGATGGGCACGATCATCATGAACCCCTCGGTGAATCCGCTTGTGATTTCGGCAATAACTGCCGCTGAACCGTTTGTGGTAAATACCGGTGTTCCACAGACTGTGCCCCCGCAAGGACAACTGGACATCTCGGTGACCTATCCGGGGAGTGAGCTTGGGACTCAGGTGGGCGCGCTTACCATCGAGCACAGCGGGCCGAGCGGGGATCTCCAGTGCGAAATGACCGGAACCACACTCACTTCGAGCCTGCAATTCGTGACCGGAACGACGGCGAACTTCGGCGAGGTGCCGATTGCCACGATTGACAGTGCGCGGGTGATTCTCCGCGCTCAGGGCAATACGGTGTTGACGATCAACTCCATTTCGCTGACGGTGCCTTTCGGATTGGATTTTGGCGGCCCTTTCGAGATGAACCCGACGCAATCGCTGACGTTGTGGCCGCGCTTTGCGCCGACGCAACTTCAGACTTACGATGGATTCTTGATCATCGATCACTCCGCCCCCAGTTCGCCTGACACGCTGTTGCTGACCGGCATTGGCATCCCAAACCTCGGAGTGCCCGATGGCGGAACGGCGGTATTCACTTACCGGCTTCATACAAACTATCCGAATCCGTTCAATCCGGGAACGACTATTGGCTATGAGCTTGCACGGACAACACGAGTCTCGCTGGAGGTATTCGATCTCGAAGGACGGCTCGTGCGCGAGCTTGTTGATGCCGAGCAGGCCGCAGGCAGGCATGATGTATTTTTCGACGGCGCGAGCCTCGCGTCCGGCTTGTACTTCTATCGGTTGACCACTCCCGAGTTTTCGGACATCGGGAAAATGGTGCTCGCAAAATAATGCAACGGGGCGGCCTCGCGGTCGCCCCTTCTTCTTTCCTCTCGTTCTCCCTCCACTTCGTCGGGGGGACGTAAGGTGCGAACTGCCTCGCCGGGGCGCGTTATCCGCCCGAAACCTCACTTTACCCTTCCTCCTCTTGAACAGAATCAAAGTCACCTCGAAAATCTGCAAGACGCTTGATGTTGGACTCCGGCGGGCGCTCTTCGGCGGCAACATGATGGCCTGGTTGGACGAGGCCGCATCGATCTTCGCTCATCAGTACACGGGTGAGGAGTTAATGGTCACGGTCAAATTCGGCGAGCTGGAATTTCACAATCCCGTCTGGGAGGGCCAGATTGTTGATTTCTATGTATCCAATCCAGTTGTTGGCAAGACTTCACTCCGCTTCGATATCGAAGGCTACACTGCGGGCGACCGGCTCGTGGTACGGACTTCGGCGGTTTTTGTCAGTGTGGACAAGGACTACAAGCCGAAGCGGATTGATAAATACAATTTGCGGTAGTGCGCTTTCCTATCAAT
>CAZGVT010000247.1:0-4908 GCA_964529255.1 uncultured Alphaproteobacteria bacterium
TTGGAGCCGTGTGTGGATGCCACGTGGTATTCGCGCGGCGAAAGCAGTCCAACGCCCATAGCGCGAGCACGCCTGCCGCTGCCAGCAGACCAACCGCAATCCCACGCGATATTGGCGCAGGTAAGGGCAATTTACCGCCAATACTTCTATCCGCGAGCCACACCACACCGAGACACGCCAAACAATACAACGGCGGGATAGTGGTCACAAATTTTAGAAGTGGAAACATCTCAGGAATCGGTAACTCGATCGTCCGCTCACTATTCGCCGTGGACTTCCATGGTCACATGCACGAGCCCCAAGTCTGCGGGTACCAATCTTTTTAACTCCGTTACCGTCTTGCCGTTGGTGGCGACGACGGAGATTGCCGCCCCAAAGATCCCCGGGCCGATGGACCAGACATGCAAATCCGTAATGCGGCAGATCGCATTGTCCTCGACGGCTTTCCGGATTCGCTCGGTCATCCAGTCCGGGGCTTGACGGTCGAGCAGCACGCGGCTCGCATCGCGCAGCAATCCCCACGACCACCGCGCGACAAGGGCTGATCCGACGACTCCCATCGCCGGGTCCATCCACTGCCAGCCGAGGAATTTCCCGGTCACCAGCGCGAAGATGGCGGTCAAGGACGTCAGGGCATCCGCGAGCACATGGAGGTACGCCGCGCGCAGGTTGTGATCCGTGTCGTGGTCGTGGTCATGTGATACGTGATGGTGATCGTGAGGATGTCGATGCGAGTGCGTCCGAGCGCTAAGGATGACTGCGCTGATCGCGTTTACAAGAAGCCCCACGACGGCGACGAGTATCGCGTAGTCGAAGGCGATAGATACCGGATTGACAAAGCGCACGACGCTCTCCCACGCCATCAGAGCGGCAAATCCCGCCAGCAGGAGCGCGCTTGTAAAGGCCCCGAGCGAATTGACCTTTCCTGTTCCAAAACTGAACCGTCTGTCGGTTGCGTGGCGCCGCGCCAACACGTAGGCGATCCATGTAATCATCAAGGCCGCCACGTGCGACGCCATGTGCAGTCCATCGGCCAGCAGGGCCATCGAACCGAACAGGATTCCGGCGGCGATTTCGATGACCATCATGACCGCCGTAATGATAACGACGATAATCGTTCGTCGCTCTCCGGCTCTCACCTGGTCCTGGCCAAAAACGTGTGAATGCGGGTGGCTCAATGGGGGCGATTCCATGCGGGCGTCTACCCTCTCCTCCACACAGTCTTCCCGGCCCTGTCTTCCAACACGATCTTTCTCGCCGCCAGTTCATCCCGGATACGATCCGCCTCTTTCCAATTCTTTGTTCGTCGCGCTTCGTCGCGCGCAGTCACGAGGGCGTCGATTTCCGCATCTCCGGTTTCGGCGTCCGTCCACGGATACACGTAGTTCAAAACGCCATCGAATCCCTTCAGCGCCTCGTGCAATCTCACTCGCTCGTCATCGCCGATTTTGCCCTGTGCAATTAACGCGTTTCCTTCCCGGACCAGGCCGAAAACAGCAGCGTGTGCTTCGGAAACATTAAAGTCGTCGTCCATGCCTGAGATGAACTGAGTGCGATACTTTTCGATCGCATCCTCAAGTTCCGGGCCCGCTCCACCTCCGGCGGCATGTTCCAGATTGCGCAGGAAGGCGTCGATGCGTTCCAGCGAACCACGTGCCGAATCGAGCGCAACAGTGGAGAAGTTCAATTGCTGGCGATAATGCGCTCCGAGGAGCACAAACCGGATCTCGCGGGGACTCCAACCCTCTTTGACCAGGTCTCCGAGTGAGAAGATGTTTCCCAGCGACTTGGACATCTTCTCCGCATCGATCATCAAGTGCTCCGAGTGCATCCAGTACTTTGCAAGCCGTTTGCCGGTCGCTCCTTCGGTTTGAGCGATTTCATTCTGATGGTGAGGGAAGATGAGATCCACACCGCCCAAGTGAATATCGAAGTCCTCGCCGAGATATTTCAGCGACATTGCCGAGCATTCGAGATGCCATCCTGGCCTCCCTTTGCCCAACTCGGTCTCCCAAAACACGTCGCCGTCCCCCTGCTCCCAACCCTTCCACAGAGCGAAATCGCGATCGTCCCGCTTGGCATACTCGTCTCCCGCCACGCGCTCGGTCTGCCGAAGGCCCTCGACATCCAATCTGGCCAATTCACCGTAACTCGGAAATTCACTCACATCGAAGTAGTAAGAATGATCGGCGGGATAGGCAAGGCTCTTCGCTTGAAGTCGCTTCACGATTTCGACCATTTCGGCAATGTGATCCGTTGCCTTCGGGTATTCGTCGGCGGGCTGGATGCGGAGCAGTTCGCGATCTTCATGAAAGATGCGGGTGTATCTCTCTGTGAACTCACGCATCGGAATGCCCTCTTTCTGCGACCCGGTGATGGTTCGGTCATCGATATCTGTAATGTTCATCACCCATTGGACCTCGTACCCGCGGTAGCGAAAATAACGCCGGACTAAGTCGGAAAAAAGGAAAGTCCGGAAGTTGCCGATGTGCGCTCGATTGTAAACAGTCGGTCCGCAGGTGTACATCGTTACTTTCCCGGGCGAGCGAGGGACGAATGCTTCAGTCCGGCGTTGCAGTGTGTTATAGATTCGAATGGACATTTTCGTTAGTCACGTGAGGTTGAGAGTCGCGCGGGCTCTAAGAACCCGCGCGGAGAATTAACAGGCTATTCAGAAAAACAACTCAGCGGAGTATGGTCTCCGACTTCAGGAGGCGGTGCAGGTTGGCTGCGTAGTATCCACCGGAATAAAAGATGAGAAATGTCGTCAACCAGACCGCGAATTCAGGCTTAAACCAGGGTACGCCGTCGTCGACGACGTAAATGGTGTAGCTGATCAAGGTTACCGCCTCTGCGACCATCGTGACTTTTCCCGGCCAGCTCGACTTCATGACGACACCAAGCTTACGATAGACGTAATATGCCACGCCGACAATCGCGGCATCCCGCACAAGCAGCAGCACGAGAAACTGCCACGGCAGTGGATGGTCCCGCCACGGCATGGCAAGGAATATCGCCAGGCACCCGATCCACGTCTTGTCCGCAATCGGGTCGAGAATTTTGCCCCATTGTGACTCCTGGTGAAGCAGCCGCGCGATCAGTCCATCAAGCAAATCCGAAAATAGCGCAACGGCCATCACAACCATTGCCCAGAAATTGCCGCTCTCCTGTTCACCCTTGCGCAGGAAAATGAACAGCGGAATCAACAACAATAGGCGGCCAACGCTGATCACGTTTGCAAAAGTAAACAGCCGCCCCATTTCCGGCCGCGTGCGCAGCGGAAATTCGGCCGTTGCCGGCGCAAGACCGGCGGACTCTTGCACAGGAGGATTCATCTATTCGTCGGATTCCGGAATGCTCTCCAATTGAGCGTCCAGCCAAGCTCTCTCATCTTCCTTGATGAGATCGGCATATTGGTCGTCGGCAAGCGGCACGGGATAGTTGCCGGTGAAACAGGCCGCACAGAAACTCCCCGGTTCATCCGCCGTGGCAGCCAGCATGCCGGCCTCGGAAATGTATTGGAGCGAGTCCACTCCGAGATACTCCCGGATTTTCTCCGGAGAATTCCAGGCCGCGATCAACTCTTTGCGAGTCGGAAAATCCATACCGTAGAAGCACGGCCAGCGCACAGGCGGCGAGGCAACTCGAACGTGTATCTCTTTCACACCGGCGCGGCGCAGCGTGCCGACCAGTTTCTTCAACGTTGTCCCACGCACTATCGAGTCCTCCACAAGCACCACTCTGCGATCCTTCAATACGCCGGTGACGGGATTGTACTTAATGCGCGCATTGTACGTGCGCATGAACTGCGAAGGATTGATGAACGTGCGCCCGACATAGTGATTTCGGATCAGCCCAATCTCGAATTTTATGCCCGATCTGCGCGAGTATCCAATCGCGGAGGTATTGGAGGAATCCGGCACGGAGATGACAATGTCCGCGTCACAGGGAGCTTCCTCGGCAAGGATCTTGCCGAGCTTGCGGCGGCGGCGATCCACAGAGTCGCCGAAGATGCGGCTGTCCGGGCGGGCAAAGTAGATTAGCTCGAAGACGCACATGTGCAAATCAGGTGGTGCGTAGGCGTGTGACTCAATCCCCCGCGCGCTCACCGTAACGATCTCGCCCGGTTCCACGTCGCGAACATAGTTTGCGTCGACAAGATCAAGCGCGCAGGTTTCGGAGGCGAAAAAAACGGCCTCTCCGATGCCTCCGATACACAGCGGACGGAAGCCATGCGGGTCTCTCGCGGCGATAAGTTCGTCTCGCGAAATAAACAGCAGCGAAAACGCGCCTTTCACATGCTCGAGCGCCTCGGCGATGCGCAGGGTAAGGGTCTCGCGCTTGGAACGGGCAATCAAGTGGACGAACAGCTCCGTATCCGACTCAGTCTGAAAAATCGCACCCTCGGCCTCAAGTTTTTTGCGCAGAGAAACGGCATTGACCAGATTCCCATTATGCGCAACGGCCAGCGGGCCATCTTTCGTCTGCACCACCAGCGGCTGCACATTGGCAGGGTTCGAACCTCCCGCAGTGGAATATCGGACATGCCCGATTGCGCGATTACCCTTCAATCCCGAAAAGCGAGCATGGTCGTTGAACACATCGGCGACCAAACCCATCCCGCGCATGTCAAACAAACCCGTACCGTCCGACGAGACGATGCCCGCCGATTCCTGGCCGCGGTGCTGCAAGGCATAGAGGCATAGATAGGTGAGTTCGGCCGCGTTCGGGTGAGTGTAGATTCCTGCGATTCCGCAGTGGTCAATGGGACGATCGACGACTTGCAAATAGACCTCCGTATTATCGACAAGTTAGGAATATAGGGTTTGCATGCCGGAATGTCAACGCCAATCTCAGTCCGATAAACTTGCAACTTGCGTATGGAGTTGGTATCTTTATAACTGGCCT
>CAZGVT010000248.1:0-2201 GCA_964529255.1 uncultured Alphaproteobacteria bacterium
CAAGCCACCGATGACCGCACCCATCAAGACAATAACAATCGGTTCAATCAGCGAAGTCATTGCAGATACTGCCGCATCAACTTCCTCGTCATAAAAATCCGCAATCTTACCGAGCATCTCCGCAAGCCGGCCGGTTTGTTCGCCCACTGCGATCAACTGCACAACCATGGGAGGAAACACGCCTGACTCGGCCATTGGCGCGGTCAGTGTCTTGCCTTCAGCAATTGCTTTGCGAACGCGCTCGATGGCTGCCTGGATGACCATGTTGCCCGAAGTTTTTGCCGTGATATCCAGTCCGTGCAGTATCGGCACACCCGACGAAATCAGAACACCGAGGGTGCGCGAAAACCTCGCCACCGCTGTCTTACGTATTACGCCACCGACCACGGGAATTTTCAAGAGCAGCTTGTCCACGGTTCGCCTGCCCGACTCCGTCTTGCGCCACCGTTTGAAGATGAAAAACGCGACGATTGCAGCGGCCAATCCGGGTAGGAAGGTTACCCGGATAAAGTCTGAGAGAGCCAGCACAAATTTCGTCGGACCGGGGAGATCGGCGCCCAAATCCTTGAACATCTTTGCGAACACGGGGATTACTTTGATGAGCAAGAAGATGGTCGCTCCGGTCGCTACCATCGCGATGACGGCCGGGTAGATCATTGCGCCTTTGACTTTCCGGGCCAGTGCGTCTGCCTTCTCGAGATAGACCGCCAGTCGACTGAAAACCATCGCGAGCGCACCGGAGGCCTCGCCTGCAGCGACCATGTGGCAGAACAAATTGTCAAAGGCATGCTTTTGCTTGGACATCGCCTCCGCGAGGGCTGATCCTCCGGAAACCGCGCTATGCACTTCCGCAATCGCTCGACGAAACGACTTATTCTTCATCTGTTCGGCGAGAATCTGGAGGCATGTGTCGATTGCAAGACCGGCATTGATCATTGTGCCGAACAGACGCGCGAAGATCTTAAGGTCCTTGACCCCTACCTTGCGATTGAGCCCTCCACCGACATTAATGTCCTTCGGCTTCGTCCGGACTTCCGAAACGACCAACCGGCGTTGCCGCAGTTTCTGAACGGCGTCTTGCTTATCCTTGGCCTCGATCTCGCCATTGACCGTCTTGGCCCCGGACGTCCTTCCCGTATAAATAAAAACCGGCATTTTGCTCTCCTTCCCTCGCTTACTACCAACGGCCGGCCAGGTTTCTCGCCCGGTCGGCTGAAGTGGACTTTGAGATACCCAGCATTCGTTCAAGCTCTTCGGGAACGTTCGAGGTGCTCAGCGCTCGTTCAGGCGAGACCGTGCCGGTGGTCACCAAATCAAGCAGACTCATGTTCATTGTCTGCATGCCGTACTTTTGAGACACCTGCAGCACACCATACATCTCATGTACTTTGTTTTCGCGAATCAGCGCTCGAATTGCCGGAGTACACACCATCACTTCGCCGGCCAAGGCAACACCGCCGCCCGCCTTTTTTGGCAACAGTTTCTGCGTCATAACCGCTTCAAGAGACATCGACAGTTGCGCCCGCACCTGGCCTTGCTGGTGCGGAGGGAACACATCAATAATACGATTCACGGACTCGGTGGCCGAGTTTGTGTGCAGCGTGGCAAACACAAGGTGTCCCGTTTCGGCAGCCGTCAGCGCCGCTTGAATCGTCTCCAAATCCCGCATCTCACCGACCATGATTACATCCGGGTCCTGACGCAGCACATATTTCAAGGCCGTCGCGAAGCTCTTTGTATCCGCACCGACTTCGCGTTGATTGACGAGCGCCTGTTTGTGCGAGTGGATATACTCGACCGGATCCTCAATCGTAATAATGTGCACCGGGCGCTCAGCGTTGATGCGATCCACCATCGCAGCCAAGGAAGTCGTTTTTCCAGAACCGGTCGGTCCGGTGACCAGGATCATACCCTTGGGGCGATTCGGAAACGTGAGCGCGACCTTGGGTAATCTTAATTGCTCAATGGACGGAATTTTGAACGGGATCGCCCTGATCACCGTAGACAGCGATCCGCGCTGGAAAAAGATGTTACCTCGGAATCTTGATAAGCCGTCAATTCCGAATGCAAAGTCGACTTCAAAGTCGATTTCCAACTTCTTCTGTTGCTTGTCGGTCAAGATACTGTACGCAAGGGCCTTGCACTGCTCCGGGCTCATCGGATCATGCTTCAGCGGTATGATCTGCTGATCGACTCTAATT
>CAZGVT010000248.1:2211-4866 GCA_964529255.1 uncultured Alphaproteobacteria bacterium
ACTCTAATTCGCGGCGGACTGTTAACCGTCAAATGTAAATCACTGCCGTGGGCCTCGATTAAGTCTTTCAACAGGCTGCGAATGTCGAGGCGATGGGTCTCTATCGGCGGATTGGACATACGTTGCGTGGCTCCTTATTTTTCCGCGAACTCATGACGAATGAGGGCGAGGCCTGAAGATGCCAGCATTCGTTTTATCACTTCCATTCTCTCAGGAAAGTCTGCGGTTGCGATCTTCTCCGTATGGTGCAGATTCTGGCCGCTGTGGGTATCGTAAGCCTGCAGATGCAACGTTGTTACGTCAACGGCGGTACTCCAACTGCCGGCGCTGTCACCCTGACTCTCGTGGTGTGTCAGATCATAGTTCAAAAGCGGAACGCCTGCACCGGCGAGTTTGGCCAGGAAGATAGTCAATTCCTGGTTATCATAGCGGTCGTTTTCAGTCGCGAGAGTGCCGGGAGTGACCTTGTAGATATTCAACGCATCCAGATCAAATGGCATTCTGACCGCGTTGAATTTGGCCGGCCACTCCTTATGTGTCGTCTCGTCCATCAACAGCATGCCAATCGGGCATTTCCAGGCGCATTGATTGGCTCGTTTGACAAGCTTGGATTCACGGACACAACGGAACGATCCGGGCGATAGCGTGTCGACTCCGGTGGCCGCCCCTTGCTTAAGTTGCACACGATAGGATTCGTGTCCGCCTTTTCCGTTGAACTCCGCGAGATTCGCCAGCATGGCCGAGCAAGCGCGACTTGCGCTTGTTACCGAGTTGAACAACAGCACGCTGACTTCCGGAGAAAAGCCGAGCATGGTGCCACCGCCGACCGAAGCGGACTCAACGATATACCTTCGCAAGTCACGCGCATACTGGGCGGCCGATGGCACACTCGCGCCACGCGCAGCCACTCGCTCGATTTGCACCGACAGCACCGTGTATAGCTGTCGATATTTCTCTTTGCGACGATCCAATTCCTCTTCGATGTATAACATTTCATCAAGAGTCAAATCGTCGAAGTAAAGCGCTAATCGACTTCTCATGCCCTTACCGCTCCTTTAGAATTCACCGGTCACTCTGAGCACTTCCTCGATCGTAGTGATGCCCCGCTCGAATTTCTTGATTGCACTGTGACGCAGCGTGAGCATTCCGTCAGACACCGCCGCCTGTTCAAGCTCGTAAGTACCGCGACCGTCAAGTATCATCGTCCGTACTTTGGGAGTGATGGGCAGGACCTCATAGATTCCTGTTCGACCGCGATAGCCTGTGTTATTGCACTCCGCACAGCCTGCGCCATGATAGAACGTGCGTCCCTTGTTCTTTTGCGGATCCAATCCGATTTCGGAGAGAGCTTCGGGATGAACCTCCACTGGAATTTTGCACTTCAGACAAATCTTTCGAATCAATCGCTGTGCGACAATTAAATTCAATGAAGATGAGACGAGGAATCGCTCAATGCCCATGTCGGTCAATCGCGTAATCGTCGCCGCCGCTGAATTGGTGTGGAGAGTGGAAAGCACAAGGTGGCCGGTCAACGCGGCGCGGACGGCAATGCTGCCGGTCTCCAAGTCACGAATCTCGCCAATCATGATAATATCCGGATCCTGACGAAGAAACGCTCTCAAGGCCGTTGCGAAAGTCAACCCGACATCTTCACGCACGAGCACTTGATTCAGACCGTTGAAATTGTACTCAACGGGATCCTCGGCACTCATCGTGTTTACCGTCGGCACATTGATCTTCGAGAGCACGCTGTACAGCGTAGTTGTTTTGCCCGAACCGGTGGGACCCGTTACGAGAATCATGCCGAACGGCGCGCGAATTGACTTGTGAAAATCCTCGAGCGCCTTTTCCTCAAAGCCGAAAGTGCTCAGATCAAGCGTGAGATTGGACTTATCAAGAATACGAAGCACGATCTTTTCGCCATGCAAGGTCGGTAGAGTCGAGACACGCAAATCGATCGTTCGATCCGGCAGTTTCATCTTTATGTGGCCGTCCTGCGGAACACGTTTTTCCGCAATGTCAAGGTTTGCCATGATCTTGACGCGCGAAGTAATCGCATTCTTCATGTGCACCGGTGGCGACATCACTTCCTGAAGCATGCCGTCTACACGAAACCGGATTCGGAGCATGGTTTCATAGGGCTCAAAGTGAATATCCGACGCCCCCTTCTGAACAGCGTCGGCGATCACTCCGTCAACAAGCTTAACGATAGGAGCGGCTTCGATTTCATCTTTGAGCTTCTCAGAGTCCGCGTCCGTCGCGGATTGGACAACTTCGATTCCCGCGTCGTCGCCAAGATCGCGAAGGATCTTGTCGAGCGTGCCGCCCATTTGGTAGTGAATTTCAGTCGCCCGAAGAAATTGAGTTTCCGTTGCAATTACCGGCTCCACGTGAAGTCCGGTAATGAACTTTATGTCCTCCAGCACAAAGTCGATGGAGGGATCAACCAGAGCCACTTGCAGAATCTTGCCGGTCTTCTTGACTGGCAGGGCCTGAAACTTCTGGATAAAGTCGGGTGAGAGTAGCTTGCGCACCGATTCCTGAATCTCGTTGCGCTCGAGATCGATCCTCGGCATGTCGTAATAGCTCGACAGAAAGTCCGCGATCTGTTCCTCGGTCAGTACTCCGAGCTTGCCCAGCTCGGTGACCACGGAA
>CAZGVT010000249.1:0-4833 GCA_964529255.1 uncultured Alphaproteobacteria bacterium
GATCGTAAATTTTCAGCGTCACAAAATCAGCCTCGCGCAACTCGAAGCGCAGCGTCGTGGACGGATTAAACGGATTGGGAACCGCGGGCCGCCAGATGAGGTGCACGGGTGTCACTTCGGGCACGACGATCGGCGTCTGGTTGTACGGATACACGCCGATGTCGGCTATCGTGCGATCTGTTTCTCGCGGCGCATCTGCGTCACCGGCGTCGATGCAAGGCGATTCGGAAGTCAGGCGAAAATCTTCGGCTTCAATGTCCCGCAGCAGCGGATCCAGCACGAGATTCTCCGCGCGGTCGCACGAATCGCCGTTCGCATTCCTGCGAGCCATGGTCAGAAAACCATCCGGTGCAAAGTTTCCCGTAAATAACGAGTCACCTTCCGTGTCGTATACGAGGCTGTGATGAATCGCCGCACCCGAGTCCGCGAAGGAAAACACCGGACCATCATTGAAGGCAAAAATGCAATGGTCAACGGAAGCCGGTTCGTTGAAGTGAATTGCTGAAGATACAGCCCCGACGTTTCCGACGAAATCGCAGTGGGTGAAGATGACGGATTCAGTCGAAGAGCCGTACACACGAATCGCACCGCCGGTCCCCGAGTGTGTCTCGCGGTTGGCGCGGTTGCCGACGAAAAAACAGCGCTCCACTACCACGGAGTCAGGGCCTTGGATGTCCAGTGCGCCGCCTCTTTGCGCGTCGTTCTCGGTGAAACGGCAATTCACGGCATTCAGTCGCGTATCCGCGCCGATATACGCTCCGCCGCCCCAATACGGAGTGTAGTTGCGGGAGATATCGCAGTTTTCGAGCCGGATTGTGCTGCGATAGGTGCAGAGCCCGGTGCCGTCAATCACCGGATTATTCTCCACAATCCGGCAATTGCGCAAGACAATATCCGCTCCGTCGGCGCGCAAGGCTCCGCCGCAGCCGGTCCAATCGCCGTTGTGATGCATGTCCAGATCTTCTCCCCGCAATACGCCTCCTGAAGTCACATGCATCCCGATGGTGTGATTGTCGCGCAGCGTGCAATGCGAGAAGTTTGCAACGCCGCCCGTCAATTGCACGGCTCCCCAGCCATTGAACTCCTCGGTGGCATGGTCGATCACAACATACTGGAACTCGTTGGGCGGATTTCCGGAATAGGTCAGCACGATTCCTGACCAGAAAGTGGTTGTGTCTTCTGAAATGCTGGTAAAGAATACAGAGTCCACGGGATCGCCGATAGCGGTGACTCTGCCCATACAATACAATTGCCAATACGAAGTGAACGCCACGGTGACTCCCGCCTCGACGTGCAATTCGAGTCCCGATGGGACTGTGATGTTGCCAGTCACGATATACGGAGTGCCCTCCAGCGTCCACTCTCCGAACACGTCGCCGGGGTGAACAATCGTCTCGGCGGGCAGCGGCTGAAAACACAGACACAATCCGGCGAGTAAGGCGAAACCAAGCTTCATGATTCAGTCTTCCCTACGTAGCGACCACTCTGCAAGGCACGGATCCGACTCGATTATTTCACGAGCAGAAGTTTCTGTACGGCACGTCGTGCATTTGCCGTTAAGACAGCATAGTATGTTCCCGAACTGAAGGAAGAAGCATTCCACGTCAGCGCGTGATTGCCGCGAGCCAGCGGAGCATTTACTAAGGTGGAAACTTCGCGGCCGGTCAGATCGTAAATTTTCAGCGTCACAAAATCAGCCTCGCGCAACTCGAAGCGCAGCGTTGTAGACGGATTAAACGGATTGGGTGATACCGGATAGAACTCGAACTTGTAGACCAGCCCGGGAGGATTCGGCTGAGTGGCGACCTCCTGCTCGTAGAAATACATTCCGATGTCGGCGATTGTCTGATCGGGATCCTGCGGCGACTCCGGATCGCCCGCGTCGATGCAGGGCGAATTCTCGCGCAGATGGAAGTCGCCGCTGTCGGCAGCGACAAACAGCGGATCCAGAAAGAGGTTGCCGTAGGCGTCCGTTGAGTCTCCATTGATATTCACTCGATCCAATTCAGCGAGTTCTGGCGGCGCGACTCCTTGAAACAGCTCGTTGTGGCGCGGAAAAAAATCGCAGTGATCGACTTGATTCAATTCCCCGTTGAACGCGATCACCGCTCCGGTGTTGTCGACGAACAGGCTGTTGTAGATACGGCCTTGCAAGCCCAAATCAACCACGGCGGTCGATCCCGACGCATTCGAAATGAAATTACAGTGCTTCACGATTAGCGGAATTGAAAACGAGGGCGGCACATGAATCGCGCTGCCGATACCGGCCTCACAGGATTGAAAGAGGCAGCGATCGAATATGGCGGAGTCCACGGCGGCGATGTAGGCAGCGCCGCCCTGCGAGCCGCTGCAGTCGAAGAACCGGCAGTCATACGCGGAAATGCTGCCGTGCGCGAAACTCAGCGCTCCGCCCCACAGATTGCAGCTGTTGTTTTCGAATTCGCAGTGTTCGAGCCGTACGCGTCCGTAATTGGAGAGAATCGCACCGCCGTCGATGAGCGCGAAATTGTCGATGAAGCGGCAATGCTGCGCCAGAAACTCGCCCGAACCGATGTAACAGGCCATGCCGTAGGGGAAGTTTACTTCTCCGCGATTATTGGTGAAGACACAGCCGGTGGCGATGATCGTTCCAAACGTACTCGTGTACATTCCGTCGGCGACATTATCCCGGATGATGCAATTATCGAGACGAGCGCTGCAATTCAAGATCGACAGCGCTCCGTAGCTGAACTGTCCCTGTCGGACGTTCTCGATGGTTGTGAATGCCAGTGAGAAAGTATCGGTCTGCAAGTCGGCAAGCCGGAGCCCACGCCAGCCGGCGGTAGCATCGACATCGGGTCCCGTTATCAGAATCGGTTCTTCGGCGGTTCCGGCAGACTGAAACCATCCTCCGACGTGCAACGCGTGATAACCCTGGAACTCCACCACCGTGCCGGGGAGCAATCGCAAGCTGTCCTCACCGAGCACAAAGATATCCTGTAGAATCAGGTAGGGGCTTCCTTCGGCAGTCCACTCTCCCGAAACCGGACCACCGGGAACAATCGTCTCCGCAGCGCACACGGAGAGCGAGAGGCAAGATAGTGCGATGAGTCGTCTCATGAATGGGTTCCTGTTGATTGCTTGTTTCCCCCCTTAATCTCCCCATAGGATATGGGGGGAGACCCGGATTCTCTCCCCCCACAACTTGTGGGGGAACAGGAAGGGGGAGCCAACGGGGCGGGGATTCTACTCAAACAGCGTCCCCTGCGTTTCATCCAGCGCGATGCGGTCGAGAATGAGCAGCAACTGGCTTACATCGTCGATTTCGAAATCCGCGCCGCTGCGAGTGGTGTTCTTGGTGTCGCCGTAGCGGGCGAAGACGGTGCGGATGCCGAGCGATTTCGCTCCCACCATGTCGCGCTCGGGCCAGTCGCCGATCATAAGCAGTTCCACGGGCCGCAGCCCCATTTTCTCCATCGCCCGCTCGAACGGCATTGGCGACGGCTTGCGATGTCCGGTGTCTTCAAACGTGACGACGGTGTCAAAAAAGTGGTGCAGGCCGAGCTGCGCCAGTCGCAACCATGCGCCGAGTCGCGGCGCATCGCTGATGACGGCAAGTCTCAGTCCCCGGCGCGCAAGTTCAACGAGCGTCGCATGCACATGCGGATAGGTTACCAATGTGCCGTCACGCGCGCGGCGGTAGGCGACCACCGCCGCCGCCAGCCACTTGTATTCAATGGTGCCGTAGTTCTCCTGCAAGAACAGATCGAAAATCTCCTGATACTCGATCCCCACGCGGTCGTAGATTTCGTAGATCTTCCGCACCGCATCCTCGCGACGCATCGGCATACCGGCATCGGTCATCGCCGACACGGCCGCATCCACCGAGACTCGCTTCATGTGCATGAAGTCGAGCAACGTGTTATCAAGGTCAAACATTATGCCACGAACCATACTCTCAAGATACGGCAGAAGTGGCCGAGAAGCAAGCTGGATTTCCCCCCACCGCTTGTGGGGGACACAGGTGGGGAGCGGGAGGAAAATCGTTCGTTGACATTCTGAGTGAAGATACATATATTACTATGCTGTAACCAATAGATGAAATATAGACTTAGGCGCCCAATCAAGGCATTATCAGCCATTCTCGGGCCACTCTTAGGCCTGCTGGCACTCCTCGTTGGCGCTTCGGCCCCGGCGCAGAGTGGCAAGATCCCCGCTCCTCGTGGATTTGTCAGCGACTTTGCGGAGGTGGTCAGTCCCGAGCTTGAGAGCCGGATGACGGCGATTTGCCAGGAACTGCGGGACAAGACAGGAGCGGAAATCGCCGTCGCCTCGTTTCCCAATATGGGAGGCGACGAAATTGACGGCTTTGCGGTCCGCGTCTTCGAGCAGTGGGGGATCGGTAAGAAAGGGAAAGACAACGGCATCCTGATCGTTAATGCGATTGAGGAGCGACAAGTTCGCATTGAAGTGGGTTACGGTTTAGAGGGAGTCCTCAACGATGCAAAGGCAGGCGATATCCGCCGCGATGCAATGACTCCCTACTTAAAAGCCGGACAATTTGGCGAAGCCTATCTGGCCGGAGTGACGTTCATCGCGGACCTTGTGGCGAGGTCGGAAGGTGTGACTCTGGAGTCTCTTTCGGGACGCGCACCTCCGCCTGCCGGAAACACCGGCAAAAAGGATGCGAAGGGCTTCATCATCGTTCAAGTATTGATTCTGCTCTTTATCCTTGCCGTATCGTCTTTCGCTCGCCGACGCGGCGGCGGATTCTATCGCAGCGGGCCATTCTATGGCGGGATGGGCGGAGGATTCTCCGGCGGAGGCGGCGGTGGATTCGGCGGATTCTCCGGC
>CAZGVT010000250.1:0-4828 GCA_964529255.1 uncultured Alphaproteobacteria bacterium
AATCCATGACGGGAATGAAGTTCGGCGACGTGGCCAATCCGCTGCTCGTCTCCGTTCGAAGCGGCGCGCGCGCATCCATGCCCGGCATGATGGATACGATCTTGAATCTGGGTCTGAATGACAAGACCGTCGCCGGGTTGATCAACAAGAGCGGCAACCCCCGATTCGCCTACGATTCCTATCGCCGGTTTGTCTCCATGTACGGCGATGTCGTCATGGACCTGAAACCCGAGACGAAGGAAGAGCATGATCCATTTGAAGATCTGCTCGCCGAAAAGAAAAAGAAACTCGGTGTAAAACTTGACACAGAGCTGTCGGCGGATGATCTCAAGGATCTTGTGGCTCAATTCAAGGCGATTATCCGCGAACGCAAAGGTGTGCCGTTTCCCGAAGATCCCGAAGAGCAACTCTGGGGAGCCATCGGTGCGGTGTTTGGCTCATGGATGAACGAGCGCGCCATTGTCTATCGCCGCTTGAACAAGATTCCGCAGTCCTGGGGAACAGCAGTTAATGTGCAAGCGATGGTGTTCGGTAATCTCGGCAACGACTGCGCGACCGGAGTCGCCTTCACCCGCGATCCCGCCACGGGAGAGCGGGCGTTCTACGGCGAGTTTCTCGTGAATGCCCAGGGCGAAGACGTCGTGGCCGGCACGCGCACTCCGCAGCAGGTTACCCTGAAGGGATCGCGCGATTGGTCGGAAGCGCACAGTATTGCCGAATCTGATCGCTCCTCCAAGTATCCTTCGCTGGAAGAGAAAATGTCCGGCGCCTACAAAGAGCTGATCGGCATCACCGACCGGCTCGAGCATCACTATCGCGACATGATGGACATTGAGTTCACCATTCAGAACGGAAAGCTCTGGATGTTGCAGTGCCGCGTCGGCAAGCGAACGGGTTTCGCGGCAATCCGGATGGCGGTGGAGATGGTAAAGGAAAATCTCATTACGAAAGAGATGGCAGTGGATCGGATCGAGCCACTCATGCTCAATCAATTGCTCCGCCCGATTTTTGATACGGAAGCTCAAAAGAAAGCGAAACGCGTTGCCAAGGGTCTCAATGCCGGACCCGGCGCTGCATCGGGCAAGACCGTATTCCACGCCAGCGATGCGGAAGAGTGGGCAAAGAAAGGCGAGCAGGTGATTCTGGTTCGCATCGAGACCTCGCCCGAAGATATTCGCGGTATGGACGCTGCACAAGGGATTCTCACGCAGCGCGGTGGCATGACGTCTCACGCCGCACTGGTGGCGCGTCAGATGGGCAAGGTTTGTGTCGCCGGGTGCGAAGCGTTGGAGATTGACTATACAGCAAAGAAGATGGTCGTCGCCGGGACAACCATCAAAGAGGGTGATTGGATTTCTCTGGATGGATCCACAGGCGATGTGTTTGCCGATCGCATTCCGACCAAACCCTCAGAAGTGATTCAGGTTCTGCTGGAGAAGACGCTTCAACCCGAGAAGGCTCCGGTTTATCAAATGTACGCCAGTCTGATGTCATGGGCGGACGAAATTCGTCGCATGAAGATCAGGACAAATGCCGATCAACCGGATCAATGCCGGAATGCTCTCGCCTTCGGCGCCGAAGGCATCGGCCTCTGCCGCACTGAGCACATGTTCTTCGAAGGCAATCGGATTGACTTCGTGCGTGAGATGATTCTCGCGAATACTATTGAAGCGCGCAAGAAAGCCCTCGCAAAGTTGCTGCCGATTCAACGTGGTGATTTTGAAGGTATCTTCCGCGAGATGGCGGGCAAGCCGGTCACGATTCGACTGCTGGATCCGCCGCTGCACGAATTCCTTCCCCACGGAGACAAGGCTGTCAATGATCTTGCAAAAAAGTTGGGCGTGACGCCGCATGACGTCGAGGCAAAAGTCAAACTGCTTGCCGAGGCGAATCCAATGCTCGGCCATCGCGGCTGTCGTCTCGGAATTGTATATCCCGAAATTACGGAAATGCAATCCCGCGCGATCTTTGAAGCCGCGGCAAATATGCAGAAAGCCGGAGTGGAGGTTCACCCGGAGGTGATGATTCCGTTGGTGATGACTCTTGCGGAGTTTCATGCACAGGCGGAGATCATTCATCGCGTAGCCGCGGAAGTGCAGAAGGAAAGCGGTCAATCGCTCAAGTATCTCACGGGGACGATGATTGAGCTGCCTCGCGCTGCATTGATGGCAAATGAGATTGCGCAGGAAGCGCAGTTCTTCAGCTTCGGCACCAACGATCTCACACAAACGACGATGGGTCTTTCGCGCGATGATTCGGGTCGCTTCCTGCCGTTTTATGTGAACCATCGCATTTTGCCCGAGGACCCGTTCGACTCGCTTGACACGGAGGGCGTCGGCCAACTTGTGTGCATGGCGACCGAGCGCGGACGCGGCACCAATCCCAAGCTAAAAGTCGGTATTTGCGGCGAGCATGGTGGCGATCCGCATTCGATTTACTTCTTCGACAGCGTGGGACTCGATTACGTGTCGTGCAGTCCGTTCCGCGTACCCGTTGCGCGGCTTTCGGCTGCACAGGCAACGCTTCGCGCAAGGAAGTCGTAAGCAAAGCCTCGCTTTGGCCGACGACGATCAGTTTATGACGATTGGCGAGCCCGGCACTGCGGAAACGCGTGTGCAGGGCTCGCGTTTCTTTGGCCGCGCTCTGCATGTTCCTCATGAGTCGGCCATTGAGACCGAGTTGGAGCGCGATCGCAAAAAGTACTACGATGCCAGTCACTGGTGCTGGGCGGCACGACTCTTGGAAGGGTCCCGGCTAATCGAGCGCACGTCCGACGCCGGTGAACCCCACGGTACTGCCGGGTTACCGATGCTTCGCCAGATGCAGGGCCGCTTGCTCCATCAATGCCTGGTGATTGTCACCCGCTACTTTGGCGGTACAAAACTCGGTACCGGTGGACTGGTCAGAGCGTACGGAGAATGTGCCGCGGCCGCACTCGACAATGCGCAATCCGTGACCAGGACCAGGTACGCCGTGATGGCAGTCGATTGTTCCTATGACGACTTGAACATTCTGTACCACCAGTCGAAACGCTTTGAAGCGATTGTCGAAGCCCATGACGGTTCCTCCGCCGGCCGGTATCGCGTATCCTGCCGCGAGTCCAAAGTTGATGAACTGATATACTCATTGACAGAGCAGAGTGGTAATCGCATGCTGATTGTCCGCGAAGGATCATGGATCCGATAGTCTGGATGGTTATTTTCTTCGTTGTCGGCGTGTTGTTCTCGGCTATCGAGACGTCCTACACGGCGTTCGATCGCGTGCTGCTCGAAAGTTGGCAGCGAGCGGGAAAGTACGGCACTCGTCTCGCTAAGTGGCTGGTCCAGTCTCCCGACAGATTCCTCTCGACGACTTTGGTCGGCAATAATATCTCCAATGTCGCCTATGCGTCGTTGATTGTTGCGGTTGCCGCCGAAGCCGGTTATTCAGAATTCGCAATCGGGTTTATTTCGCTCGCCTCGGCGGTCGTTGCGCTCATTTTTTCTGAGATCGTGCCCAAGACGGTTGCTTATGGTTTCGCCAACCGCCTCGTCCGACCGTGGGCATTGCCGCTATTTATTTGTTATGTAATCTTCAGCCCGATTCGCTGGCTGCTGCTGCCGCTCACGAAACTTGTCAATCGCCGGCCGAAATCGTCCGCGCACGGGGACGCGGCAGACGCGCTGAAGTTTCAGTCCGAGATTGAACATGTACTTGCCGGAGCGGCGGAGTCCGACGTCGCGTCCAAGGAAGAGGGCGAACTCCTGAGCCGGTACATGGATGCGCGCGATCTGAAAGTGCGGCAAATCATGACTCCTCGAACGGAGCTGATCGCGACAAACGTCAGGGCGTCGATCTCCGAAGTTCGAGCGCTGTTCGTGCGCCACGGCCATAATATCATGCCGGTCTACGACGGCGACCTTGATCACATCATTGGTTACGTGCGCGCCCGGGACCTCCTGCTCGAACCCGATTCCCTGCTCGAAATTGCACGCCCGATTTTGGCTGTACCGGAATCAAAGTTGATTGTAGATCTATTGAAAGAATTCCGGGTTAGTCCGCCGCATGTGGCGATCGTGATCGATGAATACGGGGGCACGGACGGCCTCGTCACCATTAAGGACATCTGGGAGGAGTTGGTAGGACCGGTTGCTGAGCGATGGGACCCCGCCGAACCGATTGTCAAGCGGATCGCGCCGGGCAAGTTCTTGATCTCGGGCGCATCATTTCTTGAAGAAGTCGAGCGGTCCACCGGCTGGCAGGCTCCCGAAAGCGAGGCAAATACGCTCTCGGGACTGTTGGCGGAAATTGCCGGCCGTATCCCCGAGGCAGGCGAGGAGTTCAAAGTGGGCGGCTGTCTCTTCCGGGTGATCCGGCGCACCCCGCGCCGTGTGGAGGGCTGCTTGATGAAATGTCAGTTAGAACGAGAAAAAACGGATTAATTGAGCACTTGACATTGTCAACAGGTACTGCTATATTATCAATTCTATTGCGGGGTGGAGCAGCCTGGTAGCTCGTTGGGCTCATAACCCAAAGGTCGTAGGTTCGAATCCTACCCCCGCTACCATTGATAATCAAGGACTTGCGCAATCGCGCAGGTCCTATTTTTTTGCAAAATCCCCGAGATGTGGCACTTTGTGTGCCACTTTTTTCGGTAAACATGCGTCACATGTGGATTTGCAGAGGGCCGCGGATCGCAAAAATGGGCCGCGACCGCGGACACAACGACCCGCCGGTCCGTCTTCCTTCATAGGACTTGCCGTCAACCACGCAACCCGAAAGGAGCATGGTGATGGGCAGTCTCAATTCGTATCTGAAGAAGCGCGGACATACGTATTACCTCCACTAT
>CAZGVT010000251.1:0-4827 GCA_964529255.1 uncultured Alphaproteobacteria bacterium
GACTCCGGCGGTGCAGATCGTCACGTTCTATCCGGGCATGCCACCGGAAGTCATGGAACGCGACATCATGAGTCGGATTGAAAGATGGACAGGACAATCTGTAGGAATCGAGCATCAAGAAGGTAAGTCCATGCTCGGGGTTTCAGTCGTAAAGGACTTTTTCCGGGAAGGGATAAGCCTCGAGACGGCGATGAGTCAGGTGTCATCGTATGCCATGAGCGACCTCTACTATCTTCCCCCGGGAACTGTGCCGCCCATGGTGATGCCTTTCGATCCGACCGCCGCTCTTCCCCTGTGCATCATCAGTGTGTCATCGCCTTCGATGAGTGAAAAGGAACTCTATGATGTTGCGTACTTCGAGCTAAGAAACCGCTTACAGTCAATCCCCGGAGTCATCGCCCCGGCCGTTTATGGCGGTCAACTCAGGCGAATTTTGTCCTACGTGGATAGAGAGAAACTGGAAGCGCGCGGCCTTTCGCCCATGGACGTTGTACGCGCCCTGCAGAGGCAAAACGTTTTCATCCCGGCAGGCAACATGAAGATTGGTGATCTGGACTATCAAATCCTCGCCAATTCGATGGTGCCGGACGTGAACATGTTGAATGACATTCCCATCGCAGTACGCGACGGCGTACCGATTCTCCTGCGAGACGTCGCTAACGCACAGGATGCCGCCCAAATCCAGACTAATGTTGTGAGAGTTAACGGGCGGCGGCAGGTTTACATACCGGTCTACCGGCAGCCCGGCGCCAATACGATCGAGATTGTCAATTCCATTCAAGGCGGCTTGGAGCAAATCCTTGCCCGGCTGCGAGAGTTCAACCCCAGAACCAAAGATCTCGCACTGGAAGTCGTGTTGGATCAGTCGGTTTACGTGCGAAACTCTGTAAATAGTTTGCAGACCGAAGCTCTGCTGGGGGCGCTGCTTGCAGCCGGAATTGTATTTCTCTTCTTGCGCAGAATCGGGATCACACTTATCGTCTCACTTTCAATTCCGATATCCTTGCTCGCCGCCATCATTGGCCTGTTCTATACCGGCGATACGTTGAATGCGATGACATTAGGCGGGCTCGCGCTCGTAATTGGCATGTTAGTGGATCAGTCCATTGTTGTGACCGAGAACATCATCCGGCGCATGGGCGAGGGGGAAGAGCTTCATCAGGCCGCATTGCACGGAACTACTGAAGTCGCGCAGCCCGTTTTGATTGCGACGCTAACCTTCATTACGGTTTTTTACCCGGTCGTTTTCCTCACAGGTATGGCGAAGTTTCTGTTCGCACCTCTGGCGGTTGCCGCCGTATTTGCCATTCTGGGATCTTATCTGGCTGCAGTCACTCTGATTCCAGTCCTGTGCGTGAAGTTTTTGAAGGCTGGAAAGCGGGTGCATGATCATCCCGAGTTTAGACTGGCCGGCCCCTATGCCAACATGGTGCGACAGCTGCTGAATCGAAGGCGTACGGTGGTCGTGACCGTGTTTGCTTTGGGGGTGGCTGCACTGGTTGTGGGCCGGTTCCTGGGGCGGGAACTCTACCCGCCCGTGGATGCCAATCAATTCCAAATGCTCGTACGACTGCCCTCTGGAACCCGCATTGAACAAAGCGAGGAGACGATCAACGCCATTGAGCAAACTCTCATGGAAGTCGTGGGCGAACCGGATCCTACCTACCCAAAAGCGGAGCAGCACCCGGAATCAAACCTGCGCATCCTGATCTCCAATATCGGCGTTCTCATGGATTGGCCCGCAGCCTATACTCCCAATGTCGGTCCAATGGACGGGTTTGTGCTGGTGCAGTTAAAGGGCAAGCGCGAATTTCCTTCAACATTCGAGTATGTCACACACTTGCGAAGCATCCTCACGGATCAGTTCCCTGATGTGGAATTCTCCTTCGACACGGGAGGAATGCTCACAGCGGCCATGAATCTGGGCGAACCGGCTCCGATTCATTTGCAGGTCTCGGGAAGCAATTTACAGACGAATAACAGCATCGCGAAAATCATAAAAAAGGAAATCGAACAAGTAGAAGGCGCGGCTGACGTGCGGATTGCACAGAGGCTCGACTATCCCGTGCTGAACATGAACATTGACCGCCTAAAGGCCGCCTACGCGGGTGTCAATGTCGAAGATGCCATCAAGAATCTCGTCACGGCTACGAATTCAAGCATTGGCTTCAATCCGGCCTTTTGGATTGACGAGCGAAACGGCAATCATTACTTTATCGGCGCACAGTATTCTGAACGTGATCTGAATTCTGTGGAGACCTTGCTGGATATTCCGGTTACCACACCGGGAGGACAACATTCCGTTCCGCTTGGCAATTTCGTGAGTGTCGACCGCTCCACCGGCCCGGCAGTGATAAATCACATGAACATTACGCGCGTCATTGATATCTATGCCGCCGTAAAGCCCGGGTTTGATATCGGGTCGGTCGTTGCGGGAATCGAGAATCGTCTCGGTCGGTCCAGTGCTCTCAAACCTGTCATGAAAAAATCGTCGCGTGGCGTTTCCTATGCCGTTGAAGGTGGCGATTTTGGCGGTCTGGGTTACTCCTACACGATCACAGGAGAAATTCAGACCATGCGGGATGCATTTCGTCAATTCGCCACGGGTCTGCTGATCGCCGCATTACTGGTTTATCTGGTAATGGTGGTGCAGTTTCGATCGTTCATAGATCCGCTGATCGTTCTCCTGACTATTCCGTTAGGTCTGATCGGCGTTGTCCTGATGCTCTCCATCACCGGCACGTCGCTTAGTATCATGGCCTTCATGGGAATCATCATGATGGTCGGTATTGTAGTAGCCTACAGTGTGTTGCTGGTGGACTTCGCCAATCGGCGTCTCGAACAAGGTGCATTGCTGTATGACGCGATTACGGACGCCGCCAGAATGAGACTTCGCCCAATCTTGATGACGTCTTTGACGTCTCTTATCGCCCTGATTCCCTTAGCAATCGGTGGCCCGGGGGGTGAAGCCAATGCGTCATTAGCGCGAGCAATCATCGGTGGTGTCCTCGGAGCGATGGCGCTCACTCTATTTGTTACACCGGTAATCTACGTCGCATTCAAGGGCCGGATGCGCACTTCAGTCAGCACAAATCCTGAAACCAAACCTGAATAAGTCACGGAAGAGACATGCGCAAGAGAATCTCAATGATTGTCGGTATGATGCTGGTCCTTTCCGTATCCACGATTTCCTGTCGTCAGATGCGGCAAACCGAACCATCGGCCGTCACGCCTGCATTCGGATCCTCGTCGGTCCCGATGGTCACCGTCGCACATGGTGTGGCAGGCGAATCGGGTCGCGACCTGAAGCTCACTGGCTCCATTGAGCCGTACGAACAAGCGGTGCTGTATGCTCGTGTGACCGGATATGTCAGCGAAGTTCGTGTGGATATAGGAGATGAAGTGGTTGCCGGGCAAATTGTGGCCATCATCTCCGTCCCTGATCTCAATTCCAGACTCAAGAGCGCCGAGGCGGAGATCGCCGCCGCGGCAGCGCGTGTGGAAAAAGCAGAGGCAGACTCCGCGTTGCTGGGCTTGAAATGGCAGGTGAATGTCGCACGGGCAGAGTTGCAGTCGGCTGAGGCCAAGCGCGATGAATTGCGTTCGCTTGCCGACTATTCCAGTGTACGCGCCCCGTTTCGCGGCACCATAACCCGCCGTATGGCCGACCAGGGAAATCTCGTCACGGCGAGTTCCACCAGTTCACCGATCGTGGAAATAGCGCGCGTCGATCTCCTGCGTTTGAAAATGGATATACCGGATTATGCTGCCGACAAAGTCAAGACCGGGCAAAGTGTCTCCTTCTATCTTAGCTCTGCCGAGGGACGGAAAGTCGAGACAACGATTACCCGCACAGCACATGCACTCTCGCCATCCACACGCACCATGCGGGCGGAATGCGATCTGAATAACTTGAACAGCGAGTACCAACCCGGCATGTTCTGCTCCGTATTTCTCAAGCTCGAAGGATTAAACGACGACCTTCGCGTACCGTCACGCGCTGTGCACAAAGAGAAGAGCGAAGTGTACGTGCTCACGGTGGATAATGGAAGAGCCAATAAGGTTGCCGTTGAAGTGACCTACGACAATGGAAAGGAGTGTCTGGTTCGGGGACGGCTCTCGCCTGCAATACCGATAATTGTAAGCGCCCCGCTGACGGTTTCCGCCGGCGATTCCGTGCGCGTTGCCAACGGAGGAAGCAGATCGTGATTATCTATGTCACGCGTATCTTCAGCCTCTCCGCAATTTTTCTGATGTCGTCACATGCCTCCGCTCAACAAGCAGATACGTACGACTTCCGGCTAAGCCTGGATTCGACCCTCATTGCCAATGCGAATATTCCGAAGCGCGTGCTGGAATTCCGCGAGGTTATTGAGCGTTCGGCCTCAGCCAATCCGCAGCTGTTAATTCAGCAGGCTCGAACAGCAATGTCGCGCGCACAAAGCTATCAAGCCGGGTTGGACATTTTGCCTGAATTATCCTATGGATTGCTGCAGAAGACGGTGGATGGCACGGCGCAGGGAACCGGCGGTGAACTCGTGGACGTGGACTATCGTTCCTATCAAAATAGCGTCTGGTTCGGCTATCGGCTGAACATAGTCTCGCAGATTTTCAGGGCACTGTCGGCGCGGGAGGATCTTCTGGGGCAGAAGATGAACTTGCTGACCGCAGAGCAGCGCGCCCTGGCCGTGGCCGTCTATCGCTATGACAATTTGCTGGTCGCGGCCACGGGATTGAACACGGCACAAAGATCCCTGCGTGATCATGTGCAGATTATGGACATTACGGAGCGAAGAAGAGTGCTCGGCCTCAGCAGTGATCTCGACG
>CAZGVT010000252.1:0-4825 GCA_964529255.1 uncultured Alphaproteobacteria bacterium
AGCTCGCCGTCGCGGTTCTTCTCTTCACCGAGTGTTCGGGCAAGCAAATCAACTTGTCCACGATGTTCCATCAGCGTGGCCCACGTCCGCAGCGTGCCGTAAGCCGCGATCTGGTAGTGACCGATCTTCTGGGCGATCTCGATCAACGCGGCGTCGGCGACTGCGTTTGTCGCGTCCATGCCGACCAACTCCGTCTCTTCGCTGATCAATCCCGCCATGGACGGACATTGCCGTCCTCTCGCTTTCACACCGTTCATTTCGAAGATCTTCTGCAGCCGCGCAATGTGCTGTCGCGTCTCGTCGTGATAGCGTGTGAACAAGTCGCGCAATTCGGATCGCGAAGTCGCCTCGATCAGGATGGGCATCGCCTTGGCCAGTTGCATCTCCGCTCCGTAGATTTCGCGCAGTTCATCGAGATACAGGTCGTGCAGGGAAGTGAGTCGCATGGTTTCTCTCCTTATGACAACGTTTCTGATTTCCGCCGCCTGTGTATTTGAAAGGGTGCGCTCCCGCCGCACCGTATTGACCCGCCGGGTTCTTTGGGTTGAACTCAGGGTGCGATTGAACAGTTTCCGCAAGCATGCAGATGTTCCAAAGGCAATCCATCACAAAGACGATTTATGAGGCAAGTTAATTAAATACAAAAGAATAGGTTCGTTGAGCATAGTTTGTCTGTTGAGCGCAGTCGCGAATTGGACACAAGCCGGAGGGCGACGCCACTGCCGTGAGTGTGATGCAAGAATCCTGTCTCCCACAGTAAGAATTGGCCAATTCGCAAAACAGTATGGATAGACGCATAGAGAATAACACCCGGAAAACTCGGAGTCGAGCGATTCATTTCTCATTCCACAGGCGGCAGGCCGCCCATCTCCAGTGCAAACCAATCATGGCCCCTGCTATCCGTCTCGCACAAATGGGCCAACTGAAGCACTCAAGCAGTGCCAACCAAGTTGAACTAATTTCATAAGCGGAATTCAAACCGAGTAAGCGAACACAGCATGGCATCTTCTCCCCTCTCTGTGCCGAATCTCGCGTTAGTGCCGGTCGCCGAATTGCACTATGCTGAGAATGAAGCTAAACGGGCGTTTCCGATCGTATTTCCATTTCCGGTTCATGAGGTCATTACGATGAAGGCGCTCAAGGGAGTCCTGGCCAAGACCCCTGAGAACTTGGTCTCGGAAAAGGAAGGATTTCCTTTTCATCAAGGTCTCCTGGCCGGCGTGGTGTTCAACGACATGCCGGGCGGATTGGCGGAGTTCGCTTCAGAATTTGTCAAACCGAAACTTGTTCTGTGGCTTTTCAGCACAGTGGGCATCGTGCCCCCTCCGGAGGTTCTGGCGGAATTGCATGGGCACAACCACGATACAATGACTTGTCACTCGCATTTTGGAAAACTGCAATACTGGCATTCAATGGCACCACCCGGAGCGAAGTCGGCCGAAGAGATAAAAGAGAAGATCACGGGGCAGGCGCGCGAGTGGTACGACCTTGCCTGCTCGGAGAAGACCAAGGGGGATTGGTATAAGGCGGGAAACCTCGTCGGTCGCGTTCTACACATGGTTCAGGATTCGTGGTCCACCGCTCACGTGGAACGTGAAGGCAAAGGCCCATCAATGGATAACCGCACGATCAAGGGCTTTCAAGACTATTCCAAGCAGGACTCCGACAAGCACACAGAGGAAGAACAGCCCAAAAACACGACTTGGGACTCGATGTGCAAAATTGAGGGCGTTATCGAGGCAGAGATTACATCCGAGAGACTGATAGCGGCGTTTTTGTTGCGTGACAGGGACGAGTTCATGCGTCTCATCGACGCGAACTATCCGATTACCAAGCAAACGTACTTTGACAAAGCAAGCAAGTCCACCAAGGCAACGGGTATGATATACCATCCGCAGGGCAACTACGCCAATACCGTATAGCCGCATTCTATGAAGGGAGCCTTCAAGCGTATGCTCCGCGCCTGCCCCCCATAAATGGGGGGTAGGTTGTTTCCAGTGTTTTATTTTCGTAAATTGAGACAATGGATTCAACGCGAATGAACTCCGACACGCCGCTCGCGGAACGCATGCGACCGAAGACACTGGACGGATTCGCCGGACAAGAGCATCTGCTGGGCAAGGATGGCATGCTCACGAAACTCATCGCCGCGGGGACGTTGCCGTCGCTGATTTTCTGGGGCGATCCGGGGACGGGCAAGACGACGCTCGCGCGGATTCTCTCGACGACACTGAAGTATGAGTTTGTGCAGCTCTCGGCGGTGGCGACCGGAGTCAGGGAGCTGCGCGAAGTACTTGAACGGGCGAGACTCGCGCGCAAGACGGGAAAGAAGACGCTGCTGTTCATTGACGAGATTCACCGCTGGTCGAAATCGCAGCAGGATGCGCTGTTGCACGCGGTCGAAGACGGTACGGTGACGCTGCTCGGAGCGACCACGGAGAATCCGTCCATTGAAGTGATTTCGCCGCTGTTGTCGCGCGCGCGGGTGCTGCGCTTTCAGCCATTGACGGCCGATCATCTGCGCACGCTGCTACGCAAGGCGCTCAAGGAGGACGAGTGGCTGTCGCAACATGAAATCCAAATTACGGATGACGGAGAGCAGGCCATGCTCGCGCTGTCGGGCGGAGATGCGCGGGCGCTGTATAATGCGCTGGAGTTGGCGGTGAATTTGAGTGCACCCCTCTTGGTCTCCCCACAGAGTGCGGGGAGACGCGATCACTCCTCCGTACACGGAGGGGCAGGGGGGGGTAGTATCGTAATCTCCGCCGCATTGATTGAGCAGAGTGTGCTCAAGCGGATGCCGATTTATGACAAGAAGGGCGACTCGCATTACGACACGATCTCCGCATTTATCAAGTCCGTGCGGGCAAGCGATCCCGATGCAGCAGTTTATTATCTGGCGCGCATGCTCTCCGCAGGAGAAGATCCGCTGTTTGTTGCGCGGCGGCTGATTATTCTGGCCAGCGAAGATATCGGAAACGCGAATCCGAATGGGCTCGTGCTCGCCGTGGCCGGATACGATGCGGTGCATTCGACTGGCATGCCCGAGGCGCGAATCGTGCTCGCGCAAGTTGCCACGTATCTGGCCTCCTCGCCAAAATCAAACGCCGCGTACCTGGCCATCGGCGAAGCGTTGAATGCCGTCGAGCAGGAGAGTTTTCCCGGAGCGGTGCCGCTGCACTTGCGGAATCCGGTTACGGGTCTGATGAAGAAGGAAGGATTCGGAGAAGGGTATGTTTATCCGCACGATCATCCCAGCCATTTTGTGGAGTCGCAGAATCTGCCGCCGCAGTACAAAGACAAGATTTTCTATCGACCAAGTGATCAGGGGAGGGAGCTCGATATCGGCGAGCGATTAAAGGCATGGTGGAAGAAGAGACGAAAGTCCGGAGACTAAAGCGTGAAAAGGAGCTTCGTGAAACTTTGGATTTGGCTGGTCATTGTCGGCGTTGTCTACTCGATTTCGTTCGCGCAGCCCAAGCCCAAGAGCTGGAAGGATGTTGCGATTGAAGCGCTGCTCGCCGGAGATCGCGCGAAGGCGATTGAGTATTATCGCAAGTGGATGGAGGCCGATCCCGGCGATCACATTTCGCTGTACAATCTGGCGTGCGCTTATGCTTTGAGCGACTCCATTGATCGGGCGGTTGAAGCGATGCGCGCGTCGGTGGCGGCGGGCTGGTCGGACTCGAATCACACGGTGAACGATCCCGACTTGAAATCGCTGCGCCCCCATCCCGAATTTCGGAGCATACTTTCCGAAGCGGCGCGGAATGCGCGCTTGCGCGCGGGCGGATTCACGGAGCATTTCTTCGCGCAAGAGCGAATGGGCAGATATCTGGTCGTGCTGCCCGATGAATATGATCCTTCGCAGCGGTATCCGCTGGTGATGATGCTGCATGGCCACGGACAGAACGCGGTGCACTTTGCCGAGGTGGCGCACTTGTTGAACTCCGTGAATTTTATCTATGCAGTGCCCGAGGGACCGTATGTCGCGGCAGAGACGGAGGGCAACGGTTTTTCGCATTTCCGCGAGACTGAAAACTATGCGGATGATCCGGCGACGGTGGACGAGAGCACGCGATGGGTGTTGGGTGTGGCGGCGGATATGCGCAAACGTTACAATATCTCGGGAGAGAAATTCTGGATGGTGGGTTACAGTCAGGGAGGAGCTTTGGCCCACGCGGTTGCGGCGACGTATCCCGATTCCGTTGCCGGCTATGCCGTGCATGGCGCGTATTTCGTTCCGCATTCCATTGACGAGCAGGATTTGAAGCGCATGAAAGACGCGGGTGTGAAAGTGATGATCACACACGGCAGCAATGATCTTGCCGTCGGACCCGAAGAGGCGGTGTATGCGCACAATGCGTTCAAGCAAATCGGCATCGCGGTGGAGCTTAATCTGCTTGAGAGTCAGGGTCATGCATTCGACGTTACGGCGCGCATGAAGATTGACGAGTGGCTGCGCACGCATGCGGTAAAGTAGACCCTCGTTGTCCGATTCCACGGCTTGGCAACAGGTTGATAATACAGAAACGTTTCGTGTGCGAATTGGTCACCTTCATGACGATTCGACTTGACAACGCCTCAGCAAGGCTGTATATTATGACTGCGGGCATTTCCGGCGGAGCGGGGCGGCCCGGTTTCTCAAAGCACATGGTCGCGGCTGTTGCAGGGCGGATTCGGTGGAAACGGCAGATCTGCGGAGATTTGCAGGAGGAAATCCAATGAGAATCAAATCGATCGTCGCGGCGAGCGTGGGAATGCTCGCCGTATTTATTTAGTCGTGGTGAGTGAAGACACGGTCGCTCTTCTGGCCCGCACCGTC
>CAZGVT010000253.1:0-4820 GCA_964529255.1 uncultured Alphaproteobacteria bacterium
GTTCCGGCCCACCGTCACCGGAGACAACGAACTCATCTTGCAGTATCATTATCTTGACTACGAAGATGGGAGCGACATCGATGCGGATGCGACCGTCGGGATTGAGTCACCCGCGGGCGACGACGGCATTCAGATCGTCTACGGAGGAGGTTACAATCCCAACTGCTTCCCGCTTTCCGCCGGCTATGCCCTTCGATTTACGACGGGCGCAATAGCCGGATACGGAGTTGTACGCGGCGATGTGGAGATGGTCCCGGCGATTGGCGACATCACACAGGTGGTTGTTCAATTCGGACAATACAGTGTCAATCCGGCGGCCGACGGTTCGTTCTTTGCCGACAGCGTGGTCGCCTCGACATACGATTTGACCGTGACCTACGCAGGGTACGAAACCGGAAGCGCTGTCGACATGATTGTTGCACCGGACGACACGCTGACCCTGGATTTTGAACTGTATCGCCTCGATCCTGCGCGATCGCTGGTTGGAGAATATGACTGGACCGGGCCCGAGATTCGCTTGAACTGGCTGCCTGCACTCTCCGCGGGGATGGGTATCCGCGAACGTGGCGCGCTCGATGCATTCCAGGGCTACGAGATCTGGCTCGGCGGCACAGGTCGGCTGACCACGATTCAGGATACTTTCTACGTATACTCCGTGACCGCCAGTCGTCAATATAACTTCTGGATTCGCGCAGCCTACGACGGAGGCTTTGCCGACACCTCGAATCACTACCGGGTGAGTGTCAACCTCTCCGCCGATGAGCCCAATGTGACGATTCCCGAGGAATTCTATCTCGCGCAGAATTTCCCGAACCCATTCAATCCGCAGACTACCATTGAGTTCGGCTTGCCGCGCGCTGCCGATGTCACTTTGGACGTGTATGATGTCACCGGTCGGACGGTGGCAACACTCGTGCAAGGAGTCCAGACGGCCGGGCGGCACCGCGTAACCTTTGACGGAAGCGGTTCGGGAACGGGGATCTACTTCTACCGAATTCGCTCTGCGGAGTATACTGAGCTGCACAAGATGCTGCTGCTGAAGTAATTGGCGTCACAGACTTGTAAATCTTGTGGGGTCTCTCTCCGGGAGACCCCATTTCTTGCAAAGGCATGGAACTTGCCAACTTGTCACGACTGGGACAGAACAGGATAAAGTTGCCTATGAAAGTCAGACCGTTAGCGACCTTTGAGTTCAGCGCCACGATTCCCGATCGGCTTCGGGAGTTACGCGCTTTGGCATACAACTACCTGTGGAGCTGGAGCCCCGAGATTCGCGCGCTTTTCCGTATGCTTGACGAGCAGCAGTGGGAGATCAGCCGCGAAAACCCGGTGCGCATGCTCCATGAAGTCTCACAGCAGAAGTTGGACGCCGCGGCACTGAGCCCGGAGTTGCTGGAGTACTACGATAAATGCATTGCTGAGTTCACGACGTACATGAGCGGTCCCACGTGGTTTGAAAAGGTCTGCGAGTCGTGCGGCAAAAAGGAAATCGTCTATTTCTCGATGGAGTATGGCATCCATGAGAGCTTACCGGTCTACTCCGGCGGTTTGGGAGTTTTGAGCGGTGATCATCTGAAGACCGCTTCTGATTTGGGGCTTCCGCTCGTCGCAGTCGGGCTCGCATATCGGCAAGGCTACTTCAAGCAACAACTTTCGCGGGACGGTTATCAGACCGAGCTTTATCCGGAAAATGACTTTCACAAGTTGGGAGTGTCTCCTGTGCTCGAAGACGGTCGACGCGTCATGGCGCAGGTACAATTTCCTGGAAGAATGGTAAATATCGCGGCCTGGAGAGCACAGGTTGGTCGCGTACCGCTCTATTTGCTGGATACCGACTTGCCCGAGAACGAGCCGGCCGACCGCCGGATCACACATGCTCTCTATGGTGGTGACAAGGAAACTCGTATTCAACAGGAACTCATTTTGGGCATCGGTGGTGCGGAGATGGTCACGAAGCTTGGGATCGATCCGCTGGTCTGTCACATGAACGAGGGGCACTCCGCATTCGTACAAATTGCCCGCGTGATGCGTGCAATGGCCGACGGACTGACGGTTGACGAAGCCTTTCAGCTCATTTCCACCGGCACCGTCTTCACAACCCATACTCCGGTACCGGCAGGCATCGATCAATTCCCGCTCGATCTGATGAACAAGTACTTACTCCACTATGTCCAGAAGTTGGGACTGACCATGGAGAAGTTCATGACACTTGCGGGTAAGGAATCGGGCAGTGGACCAGCGTTGTTCAACATGGCGATCTTTGCAATTCGCACGTCTGACTACACAAACGCGGTGAGCCGTCTTCATGCGGACGTGTCCCGAAATCTTTGGGCCGCCACCTGGTCTGCGTTGCCCACGGAAGAGATCCCCATCGACTATGTGACGAATGGGATCCACACGCGCACGTGGCTCTCCGACGAGATGCGGCTGCTGTACGACCGATATCTGGATCGCGTTTGGCGAACAAACCCCGATCACAAAGGCGAATGGGAAAAAGTCCGCACGATTCCGGATGACGAAATCTGGCAGGCGCGACAATCGCAGCGTGCGCGACTGGTGCAGTTTAGCCGTGAACGAACTCGTGACTATCGCGCGCGGACCGCCATCGGCGATATCGACGAGTCCGAGCAAGAGTCGCTGCTGGATCCCCAGATCCTGGCGATTGGTTTCGCGCGGCGCTTTGCGACTTACAAGCGCGCCACTCTCATCCTTCGTTATCCGGAACGACTGCTTGCTCTGCTTCGCGACCCTGACCGGCCCGTGCAGTTCGTTTTCGCCGGCAAGGCGCACCCTCAGGATGAAGCGGGAAAGGCCTTCATACACGATTTGATTTACTTCGCGCGGACCGAAAAAGTGCAACATCGGTTCTTGTTCATTGAGAACTATGATATGGCGGTCGCGCGGCATCTGGTTGAAGGAGTGGATGTCTGGCTGAATAATCCGCGCCGTCCCCTCGAAGCCAGCGGGACAAGCGGCATGAAAGTACTGGCCAACGGCGGCTTGAATTTCAGTATCCTTGACGGGTGGTGGGACGAAGCCTACTCGCCGCGAGTCGGATGGTCAATCGGCCGCGGCCGCGCCGTCGCGGATGAAAAGACACAGGATGATCGCGACGCTCAAAGCCTGTTTGACACTCTCGAACAACAGATTATTCCGACGTTTTACACTCGCGGAGACGATCGGATTCCGCATGCCTGGGTGGAGAAGATCAAGCAATCTATCTGTGAGCTTGTGCCGCGCTTCAGCACCAGCAGGATGGTTAAGGAGTATTGCACCGACTACTACATTCCGTCCCTGGGCCGCGCTCACGAGTTCGCATCGAACGGCAAGGCGACGGTAAGACTGTATACGGCGTGGCGCAACAAGGTTGAGCGCGAGTGGAGCAAAGTGAAAGTCGAGAGCGTTTCATTTCAGACGGGGAAAAAAGGCGGTCAAGTTCACGTCGATGCGCGGATCGATCTCGGAGCGCTAACGCCCGATGACGTTGAAGTGCAGGTCTATTACGGTGCGCTGAATCAGGACGGATCGCTCAAGAACGCCGTTCAGGCTCCTCTGCCCGCCGTTTCCGCAGTAGATGGCAACCGATTCAGCGGAGAAATCGAAATACTCGAGACCGGGAGGATCGGTTACACGATTCGGGTGATCCCTTCCCATACTCTGACGAATAACCCGCTGAAGCTCGGTCTGGTGACCTGGGCTGACGGGTCGCTCTCCGCCTGAGCATGCTCACCGCGGCAACGCATACAAACTAAAGTGATTCCCGATAGCAAGTTGTCATGTTTCGCCGAGCCGGGTTAGCGCGGCCGTAACGAAGTTGCTGTTATCACTGCCCGCGCGTTACCCGGCCGGAATCTGGATGCAACCGTACTTTTGAGAATGACTAAAAACCCCGGAAGTTACCGACCTCCGGGGTTTGCATTTTGCGTCGTTTCAACCATTGGCACGGCAAGCTGCACGACTGCAGCAGATTGCCTGTGAATCTCTATTCGCGGTAGACCCGGTCAGGGGTGGCAACCAGAACCGTGGATCCATTGTCATGGGCGGAGACACGGATCAAATAGTCACCATTGAGGTCGACGGAGTAGGACAGGAAATCAAATGTGTTGCTGAGCGGCAACTCTCCATACATACGCCCATCCACGTCGATCAGTTGCGATTGCAGGTCCGCATAGCTGCCCACTGTGCCGGGATAGCCGTTCCAGTCCGCGGCATAAAAGCCGAGCAACTTCCGCACAAGGTCAAGATCGTGAACTGCCGAACCGACCTGGCTCTTGTCACGCATTTCAATAAAGCGCGGCACAGCCATGGCGGCAAGCAGGCCGATGATCACCATCACAATCATGAGTTCAACGAGGGTGAAGCCTCGGGCACGTCGTATGGTCAAGAGCGTTCTCATCTTTTGACTCCGGCTTTGACCAGTCCAAATGCAAAGGGAATACCACAAGGTGCCGAGGGGGGCGCATAAATAGAGTGGACCATTTCGCACAGAAATGGCCCACTTGAGAACGCGAACTCGAAAAGGGCGTGTCTATTTGACCAGCACCATTTTCCTCGCTTGAGACCCGATCGGAGTGTCGATGCGGTAGAAGTAGACTCCGGACTCAAAACGCGAGGCGTCAAAAGTGACGGCGTGATCTCCCGCGCCGAATCGCCCGTTAGCGAGCACTGCCACTTCCTGACCCAGGAGATTCAATACCGAAATCTCCGCATTCATCTCGGAGGGCAAGCTGAACTCGATCCTTGTTTCGGGATTAAACGGATTCGGATAATTCGACTTGAGAACGAGTTGCTCTGCCAGCGGTCTCCCAATCTCCGGCGCC
>CAZGVT010000254.1:0-4785 GCA_964529255.1 uncultured Alphaproteobacteria bacterium
ACCGCGAGTGAAATGAATCAGTTCCGCTTCGCCAGGATCGAGAATGACATCCACGTATCTCTTGCCGCATGTTAGTTCCGGATTCGGACACGGACGGGCAAGACTTATGGAATCCCCGAGCACGTAGTCTACGAAATAGGGATCGCCGATATACGGCGTGCCCACTTGAATGACCAGCGTGATTTTTCGACTTTCGTTTTCGAGCGCTCGCCGGTTCACGACCAGAAACCAGTAATCCTCGGTGTTCGGATCATTCTCCGGAATCAGACTGTTGCGGAATCGCGAAATCTGAACGTACGAGTGCTCCTCTTCCGTCTCCTCCCAACCGCCTTCCCCATCCGGCAGATAGGTTTGAATCTCCTCCACCGAGCGCGAGACGCTTTCATCGACAAAGAGATAGTCTCTCGCAGTTGCTTCATAGGTCGAATCCGGATAATCCGTTTCAAACGCGCGCGAAGCATAGGTCTTGAGGAAGACGAGGGATTCTACGTAGGGGGCGACGCGAAGAATGCCGGTGCACGCTTGCTTTGCACCGTAGTAACGATCTGTTGCCAAAACTTGCGTTCCCAGTCCTTGTTGCGGTTCTTCGTTCCAAGCCAGCAATCCGCCGAATGTGAAAGGATACCACATGATTCCGTCAACATCGCACGCTAACGCCAGCCACGCGACGAGCCGCGTTTCATTGGCCGAGGGCCACCGAATGGGGCAGCAGTTGTCGGGCGCATTGACTTCGGGTCGGTCTTGACCGCCTTGCACAAGCGCCCATTGCTTCATCCCATACATGTGCTTCCTGCGCGTGAGGTGTACCAGTCCGCTTGGAGGGTAGCTTAGAGGTCCATGCGTACTGGAGATTACACGCAAATCCCAGCCGGATACGTTTGATTGGACAGGATTCCAGTCGAAAACCCAGCCGTCGATGGCGCACTGAATGGACTTTGTGCCAATGTAACGGCCCTGAGTGTAAGTCACGTTGCCAACTTGTTCACTAAACTGTCCGCATTGCTCCGTAAGATTGACATACGGAGTGTCCGACGAGAAACTCGTCCACAAAGTGCTGGCTGTACGAGCCCAAAGCGCGTAGGGCTGGCAGCCATCTCCTCCGGCAAACGGATAGAACTCATCCATGTGTACGTTCATGTCTGGCGCCGATTGGGTCTGCATCTCCTGCCATAGCCTATACTCTCCGCCGCTGGAATCGCCAAGGAATCCCTCTCCATTGAGAAACAGCACCGGGAGACCATTTTCGTGAAGAAGTTTGTTCACATGGACGAGGGAGCGAATTTGTTCGCCCAAGGGGTCCCACTCGTCGAAATACCATCCGGCGAGTTTGTTTGTGCTATTGTACTCTGTCCTGAAGGCCGCCTGGATCAACGAGTCGTACACGGTCGAGTCCGGCGAGTCGAACATTCTCCACGCTCCTTCGTCCCACACCTGAATTCTATTGAGATAAAGCTGATGGACTCCCCGATAATAGACACACATCCGCACGGGCGTCCAACGCCAATAAGAGACCGTGTTCCATGAAACCTCATCCAAACTCGATGCCGGAATCCCGCCGCCGTAATGAACGTCCTCCCAGCTTATACTATCAAGTGGTTCAAAATCCTCGTCCAACAACTGGTACCAACCTGAATTGGCAGAGTCCACATACTCTGAGACGATCCAGTTGTTGGTGTCTGCAAGTGTATGTAGCGTCAAAGTTCTTGCCGGAAAACGCCACCAACGCGCTGCCTCCGGATATGTCGGGTGAATACCGGCAATTCGCACGATCCAATAGAAGTCCGCTATCGGCGTCTCAGTAGATATTGAACCGTTGGGATCAACGGCCCACGTCAGCTTAAAATGCATCGGCATGTAGATACTGCCATCCAGCCAACCCGATTGTGCGCCATCCCACCCGTGGACTTGACCCAAATCCGATGTCGCTCGCCAAAGTGTGTCGGCACCTCCAGGTCCCATCGCAACGACAGGGCGAGCCTCAACTGTGTCTGATGGCTGGTACGTTGTCCGCTCCGCGTCTTCGCCGATGCTATTCTCATAGGACCAGTAAGCATCGGGATGCTCTGGGCTCAATGCAAATCCAACCTGCACGTTCCGGAACTGGGAAAACAGATATTTTTCACCGTGCATCGTACCCTGTCCAGGATAGAAGGAGTTCATGACTTTCAATCGCGACGAATCCTGCGGGATCAAGGTGAAGTACTCGGCGTACGGGTAGTTCACCATGACATGAGAAACTCCCATTTCACGGTACCACTGGTAGACCGAGTCCATCATTCCGGCCCGGTAATGGCCTTGCGCATCTGTGAAAAGCGCGGTAGAATCTTGTGCCCGACTCCCGAAGCAGGGACCGTACCGGCAGCACCACAGAAAATTGCCCACCCGAAAGGATAGTGGATCCCAGTAAGTCGCAATGTCAAAGCTGAAACTCAAGTTGGCCGCAAGGAGAAGTGCGAGTGCAGCCGCAAAATAACAAAATGACCGTCTCATCGTACTGTCCTTTCTGTGAAATAAGTTGTTTGTTGATTGCTGGGCCGTGCCCCTGTGCCTGCCCGACTGACAAGAGACGTTGAATCTGGAGATTGTATACAGAAACTCTGCGAACGGGTCGGCTGCAAGCAGACCGACACCGCCTGGATCACCGCACCCATTCGCATCTACCGCAACAAGATCATCTTCTTTGTCTTGTACAGCGCACCTGAATGGACCTGCAAGAAGTACACTCCGCTCGGTAACTCGTCGGCACGAAACTGATAAGTGAATTCCCGCACAAACGGCGGCAATGCGTCCCGTCGTACCAACCGCCCGAGTACATTGTAGATTTCGATTTCATTCAATTGACTCGACCACGGGAGGATCAACTCCACTGTCGACGTGGAATTGAACGGATTGGGAAAGACGGTAATATCGAATTCCTGCGGAAGTTCCGCTCGCCCGCCGTTTTCTGAGGCAACAAGCGAATCATCTCCGGCCAATATCACGCATCTTCCACGCCAGTAAAAGGTGTCATGAAAAACTCCGACCGCAATGTCCCCAAGCCCGTCGCCGTTCACGTCTCCGAGCCCCGCCGCCGTGTAAATCCCGCGCAACAACAGCGGAGGCGTATTCCCTTCGATCCTGAATGCCGGATCCGGATTGATCCACGCTCCGCCCAGATGCAGAGTCAATGCTCCAAATGGGTTGCTCAGAGTTGACCAATTCCACATGGCCAAGTCATGGTAAGTATCGCCGTTGAAATCCTTGCCATCGGTGGAATAAATTGTCACGTTAGTGTTGAGTGTGACATCGGGAACAGGAGAAAGCTCGGGTCTACCGAAATGGACCGGTGTCCCGCGCACGAATTCAAACGCGCCGTCTCCGTTCATGCTATCCACTCCCGTCGTTGGCCAGCTCATATTGCTCCAGACGTAGGCAGGAACCGTGTCGGGATTCGCTCCACCCAGAAACACTGCGAGACTGAAAGGTGGATTCGGATTGAAGCACATGAAATCCGAGGCGCCGTCGCCGGTAAAATCACCCACCGCATACGGAATCGTCTGATTCATCCCAGGCGGGGGCTGATGTAGGACCCAGTCCGGAAGCGTGTCCATTGGATTGCCGCCATAGTAGATTCTAAGAATGTCGTCTTGGAAGTCATACGTAGCAATGTCGGAAAAGCCGTCATTATTGAAATCGCCCATCGGCCAGATCGTGTTACGGGGAAAGTCCATGTCCGGAATCGTATCCGCCTGCGGGCCGCCATAGAATATCCTGCCTTGGGCTATCCAATCTTCATAGCTGTCGTCGTTAACATCGCCGGTCGGGTAAGCTTGCCACATCTGACCGCTACTGGCACGATAGGTCATGTAAGGTTCGCTCGGAATATTCGGGCCACCGTGAAAAAATTCCAAATACGCCACCTGAATCCCGTGCCACCCGCCGCCGTTCCCTTGCGCCTGTACCGCCCAATCCGCATATCCGTCATCGTTCTGATCTCCGAGCGGCAGAATCTTGTATCCATAGGCGGCGCTGTCCGTCAATCCGCTGCGATCCCAAATCACAGTGGGAACGTAGGGCTGGGCAAGGGCGTACGTCGCGTATGTCACGAGCAGTATCATGAGCTTCATCGTTGGGCTCCTATGCCTCTCGGTCTGAACATTGATTAATCGCATTTCCCGGGCATTGCTATAGAGAGACAAGGCGCCGACACGTTACCCGTCAGCGCCCGATTTCCCCCGTTTTCTGTGGTCGATACGTCGGCCCAAACCGGCCCGAATAGGCATGTTAAGCCTAACAAAGTCATTAGCTTGAATGTCATGGCTCGCTCCGCAAAGATGCCGCTAAAGACCCTCCGTTTCCGGAGTTTGTGAGATTTTTCTCTTGCGAGCTATGGTCGAAAACGCTATATTTGCTTTCTTAATTTACAGACGTTTCGACGAAATTCATCGAATTCGCCCGGCCAAACCGCTCGCTATCGAATAATTAGCACAATCCCGCCGCAAAGTCAAGCCCAGCCGCCGCCGAAACGTCCGATTCCCCCGCTTCATTTTCATTCTATTTTCATTTCTAACTCGAGGTCAACACAAGCCCTATGAGGTTCAAGGTTCAACCCCGACCCGCGGACTCACCGCGCCGTAAAAAGAAATTCCCCACGTGGCTGATCGTCGGTTTGACGCTTTGCCTCGGTGGCCTGCTGGCGTTCGGTCCGTCGCTGTTTGCGCAGCCCGGACACGAAGGTCACGCGCACTATCAACCGCCGACGCAAACGACAACCGACACGCAAGCGGGTGGCGGCCACGGCGAAGC
>CAZGVT010000255.1:0-4776 GCA_964529255.1 uncultured Alphaproteobacteria bacterium
ATAATCGCGGTGCCCCGCGAAGATCAGCATCCGAGATGCCGGTCATCTGTGTGATGAATGCCGGGAGCGGGCGGTCGATGGCGAGAAAGGTCGAAAATCTCTCGCTCACTACTCCATCGACGAACTTCACGGCCGCAACTTCAATGAGTTCGTCGAGTTCGGGATCGAGACCGGTCGTTTCGACGTCGATGCTGACGAACGAATTCAAGCCAAGCGCGGCGAGTCAAGAGCCGTGTGCGGACTCTCCGGGCTTGGCTTGATCCTCCGTTGCCGTCAATCTGTCAAGTATTTGGTCTGTAACGGACATTCAGCACTCGGGCTGCGGCTGCCTCGTCCAATCTTCGTACAGGCGTTGTGTGCGGCGCGGTCTTCAGAATTTCCGGATTCGCGTCAATCTCGCGGTCGATCCGCTTCATCACGTCGATGAACTCGTCAAGAGTCTCTTTAGGCTCGGACTCCGTGGGTTCAATCATCAGAGCCTCGTGAACAACCAGCGGGAAATAGACTGTCGGCGGATGAAAACCATAATCGAGCAGACGTTTGGCAATATCGAGTGTCTTTGCTCCCTTGCTCTTTTGACGATCACCGGACAGGATGACTTCATGCATGCAGGCGCGGTCGTGGGCAATTTCGTAGGTGTCACGCAACTTCGCCCGCAGGTAATTGGCATTGATGATCGCGTTTTCACTGACGGCAGCCAGACCGTCACTTCCGAGCGAATAGATATAGGCGAGAGCGCGGACATGCATGCCAAAGTTTCCATAGTAAGAGTGCATCTTGCCTATGGAATCGGGGCGGTCATCGGCCCAGAACAGGGCGTTGTCCTTTCGCCTTAGAACAGGCAGGGGAAGGAACGGTTCCAGATGAGACTTGATCGCCACCGGACCACTGCCGGGACCGCCGCCGCCGTGCGGAGTTGAGAAAGTCTTGTGCAAATTGATATGGCAGGCGTCGAAGCCCATGTCCCCCGGACGGGAGATGCAGAGCAGCGCGTTGAGGTTTGCACCGTCCATATAGACTTGGGCGCCGACTCCGTGCACGAGTTCGACAGCTTCCGCAATGCGCGACTCGAAGAGACCGACTGTATTGGGGTTAGTGATCATCAACGCGGCCACATCATCGCTGAGTGATGCTCGCAGCGTCTCGATGTCCATCAGGCCATCGGGTCCGGACTTCAATTCCGTAACCTCATATCCAGCGATCACGATTGACGCCGGATTGGTCCCATGGGCACTGTCCGGAATGATCACTCGCCTGCGGGGGCGGCCTTCACGCTTGAGGTGATATGCGCGGAACATGAGCAGCGCCGTGAGCTCACCTTGACTTCCGGCCGCAGGCTGGAGAGTGACGGCATCCATCCCTGCGATTTCCGCCAACGCTTGTGAGAGCCGGTCCATAACTTCCAGCGTACCTTGTGAAACCACGGTTGGCTGAAGAGGATGTGCTGCGGCAAACCCGGGAAGCGCGGCCAACTCGTCATTGATCTTGGGATTGTACTTCATCGTGCACGATCCGAGTGGATAGAAATCACGGTCGATGTGGTGATTTCGCACCGAGAGATTCGTATAGTGACGCACGGCGAGGTTTTCCGAGATTTCCGGAAGAGCGAGCTGCGACTTTCGGCGGGGAATTTCGGGAAGCGGAGCATTTGCCACTTCCTTGGACATGAGCGGAGTCTCATAGCCGCTCCTGTCCGCGCGACTGAGTTCGAAGATCAGCTGAGATTCACTTTGCTGCGCCAGGAGTTCTCGTTGACGATTCACTTCCGCCCTCCGAGGAATTCGCGAACGCACTGCACGAAGGCATCGATTTGTTCCTTGATGTGGCACTCGGTGACGGCTGCCAGTATATAGTCGTCCATGTTGAGGTCAAATTGTGAAAGTGGTACTCCGGCAAGAAATCCGCGGGATCGCATGTGCTGAAGAAATGGCTCGACGCCGCCCTTTACGCGGAAGGCGAATTCCTTGAAGTGCGGGCCGTCAAATGCCAGGTCGACTCCGGGAACCGTGCTTAACAGAGATCGCAGGTAGTGTGTATTGCGCAGGCAAAGCTCGCCGACATTGGCGAATCCCTGCGGTCCCAAAAGGGCCATGTAGAAGGTGGCTCGCGTGGCGCACAAGCCCTCATTCGTGCAAATGTTGGAGGTGGCCTTGTCGCGGCGAATATGTTGCTCGCGAGTCTGCAGAGTCAAAACAAATCCACGGCGGCCATCCACGTCCTTGGTGATGCCGGCGATGCGGCCGGGCATGCGGCGAACGTACTTCTCTTTGCAGGCGAACAATCCGAGATACGGTCCGCCATACGATGCGGGGTTCCCAAGCGACTGTCCCTCTCCGACGACGATGTCCGCGCCATAGGCTCCGGGAGCTTCCAATACTCCCATTGCCATCGGGTCGGTGACGATAATGGCAAGTGCGCCTTTAGACTGAATCGCTTTGATGAGGGCTTCGAGGTCCTCGATGAGACCGAGGAAGTTCGGGTACTGAATGACCACTGCGGCGATGGAGTCGTTCAAGTTCTTGCTGACCGTGTCGAGCGCAAGCAGGCCGTTCTGCATAGGCATTTCCACAAAGGTCATGCCGAGCGGGGACGAAAGTGTCTGCGTGACGGCGCGGTAATTGGGGTGAACACTCTTTGGCCAGAGTACGCGAGTTCGTCCGGTCTGCGACCCGGCCAAGAGTACGGCCTCCGCAAGTGCGCTTCCCGCATCGTACAGGCTGGCGTTGGCAACCTCCATTGCAAAAAGTTCACAAATCATCGACTGAAATTCGTAGATGACTTGCAACGTGCCCTGAGCGACTTCGGGTTGATAAGGCGTGTAGGCAGTGACAAATTCGGACCGGCTTGAGATTTGATTGACCGCCGCAGGAATGTAATGCTCGTAGCAACCTGCACCGAGAAAACTCGCGGCCTTTTCTGGTCCCTGATTCATGGAGCTGAAGCCGGTAAGCTTAGCGCGGACTTCGAGCTCGGAAAGACCGGGTGGGATGTTCAGTGGTCGAGTGAGACGCAGTTCAGGCGGAATGGAAGTGAGCAGCTCTTCAAACGAAGAGACCCCGATTTCGCGGAGCATCGCTCTCCGATCATCGGGGGAATTCGGAATGTATCGCATTCGATTTCGGAGTAATTTGGCTTCTGTTGATGCTGTGCGAGAAGTTGTAGATAACAGGCACGTCCGGCGGCGGCAGATACAGCAACTCATGCCGGCCGCAGCACAATCGGCGTGATTGGGATCAGGCGCTCGTCAGATTGGTATAGGCGGCAGAATCCAGAAGTTTTGACTTTTCGGTTGCGGCAGCGGTCGGCTTGATCCTCACCATCCATCCCGTGCCGTAGGGATCGGTATTCACGGAATCCGGTTTGTCCGCGAGTGCCGAGTTGACTTCGACGACAACCCCGGACAGCGGAGCATAAAGATCTGACACGGCCTTGACTGCTTCAATGGTTCCGAAAGCCTGGCCTTGAGTTACGCTCGCGCCTTTTTCCGGTAATTGAACGAATACAACGTCTCCGAGTTCACCCTGGGCAAAGTCGGTGATACCGATCGTTGCGCTGTCGCCGTCGAGCTTAACCCACTCGTGGTCGTTGGTATAGAGCAGATTGGCGGGAATGTTCATTGGTTGTTTGGTGTGCGTGAAGAGAATTTGAAAGATCCGGGACGGCCCGAATGTGAGTTGATGATGCTACTTGGTTGTGGCGTGTTCCATGAAGTCCTCCACCCACTTGGTATGCAAGCGGCCCGTCGAGAACTGCTCGGATTCCAGAACACGTCGATGAAAGGGGATTGTTGTTTTGATTCCTTCGACGATAAACTCCTCAAGCGCGCGTTTCATGCGCGTCATGGCCTCCGCGCGATCCTGGCCGTAACAGATAAGCTTCGCAATCAGACTATCATAATACGGTGGAATTACGTATCCCTGATAAATGTGGCTGTCCACGCGCACGCCCGGACCGCCGGGAGTATTCAACGCGATAATCGGACCCGGTGAAGGCATAAACCCGCGGTCGGCATCTTCGGCATTGATGCGACATTCGATGGCATGGCCCCTCAAGACCATTGCATCTGCGGAAGGAAGCGGGCCACCGAGAGCGACACGCAATTGTTCCTTGACAAGATCGGTGCCGGTGATCATCTCAGTCACCGGGTGCTCAACCTGAATGCGAGTATTCATTTCCATAAAATAAAACTCGCCGTTGGCATCGAGCAGAAACTCCATCGTGCCCGCCGAACCATAGTTGAGCGCGGCGGCGGCCTTCGCGGCGATGTCTCCCATCTTCTTGCGAAGCTTGGCGTCTACCGCCGTGGAGGGCGACTCCTCAATCAATTTTTGATGGCGGCGCTGGGTGGAGCAGTCGCGCTCACCTAAGTGAACGCAGTTTCCCTTTCCGTCACCTAAGACTTGAATCTCAATATGGCGGGGATCGACAATCGCTTTCTCAAGATAGAGATCCCCGTTGCTGAAACTCGCTTCAGATTCAGCGCGAGCCATTTCGAATGCAGCTTCGAGATTCTCGGGCTTGAGAACGAGTCGCATACCCCGTCCTCCTCCACCGGCGACCGCTTTAATCATGATCGGGAAGCCGATCTCAGACGCGAGCGCTTGAGCTTCGGCGACACCGGCCACGGGACCGTCACTTCCCGGAATCACCGGGCAGCCCGCCGCCTGCATCGTGCGTTTGGCCTCGGACTTGTTCCCCATCTTGTCGATCACGGTGGGGTCCGGGCCGATCCAAACGAGGCCGTGATCAAGACAAATCTGGGCAAAGTCCGCGTTT
>CAZGVT010000256.1:0-4734 GCA_964529255.1 uncultured Alphaproteobacteria bacterium
CACGACTTGCTCTACATCCGGTTCCAAGCCCTCGCCAAAAAGCTCTTTGGGCAGGCCGATTTTCAGGCGTGGAACTGAGCGAAACTCTTCACGGATTGCTGGAGGCGGAGGCATATCGGACGCAGTGGAGTCGAACTCATCCGGGCCGCTCATCGCGCGCAGTACGTGATAGGCCGACTCGCAATCTGAGGCGAAGGGAGAAATTTGATCGAGCGAAGAGCCGAAGGCGACAAGTCCGTAGCGCGAAATCCTTCCATAGGTCGGTTTCAGTCCGACGATGCCACAGAACGATGCAGGCTGCCGAACACTGCCGCCCGTCTCGCTGCCCAGCGCCGCGTGGACCCAACCGGCTGCCACGGCCACGGCACTTCCGCCGGATGAACCCCCCGGCACCCGGTCTGGAAAGTGAGGATGAATCGCCGGGCCGAATGCGGAGTTTTCGGTAGACGAACCCATCGCGAACTCATCCAGATTCGTTTTGCCGATAATGACCGCGCCCGCCTCTTCCAGTCTGCTGATTGCCGTCGCGGTGAATATACTCTCGAAACCACGAAGGATCTTCGATCCGCAAGTGAGTGGAGTGCCTTCGATGGCGATATTATCCTTAACCGCGAGAATGTACCCCGCCAGCGGAAGATCGGCGCCCGTCTGTAATCCCTTGACAACTCTCTGAGCGTGAGCTAACGCACGAGCATCGAGAAAACGGATGAACGCGTTCAGATCAGTGCGACTCTTTGCCGATGCGAGTGCAGACTCGACGGCTTCAGGAAGTTGAGTCGGGTGGTTTCGGAGGTGTGCGGGGCTGAGAATCCGGGTGGGCATTCAGTGCGGGCAGAGAATTCGAAATCTTTCGGCTATCTGGAATATCGCTGACGGAGGAGGCAACTTCGCGCTGAATGTTCTGCGTGGTTCTGCGGAACTCAGCCAGGCCCTTGCCGAGAGACCGGGCAAGCTCGGGCAGGCGTTTGCCGCCGAACAACAAGAGCACGACAAAGAATATGAGTAGAAGCTCAGATGCGCCGAGATTCACAGTGGATAATCAACCCAGAATGGCTGCCGTCGGATTTGAGGAGTAGAGTGATGAGCGGCGGTTGTCTTCACCCGCCATTGACACGAATATTTCCGCGCCGTCGGTCCCGGCGATCAGCGGATCCGTCGCTCGTTCGGGGTGCGGCATCAACCCCATGACGTTACCGCGCGCATTCACGATGCCCGCGATCGCATTCGTGCTGCCGTTGAGATTGCCGTCGGGAACGTCCGTGCGAACCGGACCGATATAGCGCAGCAGGACCCGACCTTCGGCCTCCAGTTCGTGAAGCGTCTCCGGGCTTGCAACGTAACAGCCTTCACCGTGAGCGATGGGCATCGTGATCGTCTGTCCGGACGCATAGCGGTTGGTAAACAGGCTCAGATTGTGCTCGACACGCAGCTCGACCCACTGGGAAATGAACTTCAGCGAGCGATTGCGAACCAGCGCACCGGGGAGAAGGCCGGCTTCACAGAGAATCTGGAATCCGTTACAGATTCCGAGAACGGTGCCACCGGCATCCGCGAACTTTCGGACGTCGGCCATGACCGGAGAAAGTTTAGCCAGCGCGCCACAGCGCAAGTAGTCGCCGTAAGAAAAGCCACCGGGAATAATCACAGCGTCGCATTTGCCAAGCGTCGCTTCCTTGTGGAATACGTTCCGCACCGTATAGCCGAGGACCCGCGATAGCACGTCCACACAATCACGGTCGCAGTTTGACCCCGGAAAGGTCACGACGGCAAAGGTCACGGAAGCTCTACCTTAAAGGTCTCGATGACCGGGTTGGCAAGCAGCTGATCGCTGATCTTCTCCAGCAGTTTTTTTGCCTCATCATGGGGCAAATCGTCAAGCTCAAACTCGATCAGTTTGCCCACTCGCACATCGCGCACGCTTCGTTCTCCATGACTCTGCAGAAACTGACAGACGGTGCTTCCCTGGGGTTCCAGCACTCCGTCACGATACCGGACGTAAACCCGAGCTCTCATCGCTGCGTCCCTCGACCGATGCGAATTGTCTGAGTCTCCGGTTCGTCATCGATATCCGGTTGGGATGTCGCGTCCCCAACCGAGTCGCGATCGGTAATCGCCCGCACGGTCCCGACGGCGAATGCCACAACGACCAGCAGGGCAAGTGTCGGAAACGTGTTGCGCGCGGGGTTCGTTACCATGAACACGACACAGCCAAGCAGCGCGAGCACCTTCACCAGATTGTAGCCAAGTTCCTTAAACGTAAAACGCGGAAGTCCTGGCATCGGAATATGGCTGACCATGAGAGCGCTCGAAGCCAGCACCAGTCCGGCGAGCACGTTCGAATTTGCGATTTCTCCCCAGTGTGCGTAGTTCATGATCACAAAAGACGCCATCAGACAGGCGTGCAGCGGAGAGCTGAGGCCCTGAAAGTCGTGATGCCCACCGCGCGCGCCGACGTTAAACCTCGCAAGCCGAAATGCGCCGGCAAGCACCGGAACGGAAGTGACGATCAATCCGGGCGCGCCGAGATCGTTAAACGCGACCGCGTAGACGAGCATCGCCGGGGCGACACCGAAGGAAATCAAGTCGGCCATGGAGTCGAACTGCAGGCCGAAGGCCGATCCCCCGCCGAAGAAGCGTGCCGCCTTGCCGTCGAAGGCGTCGAGCACGGCAGAGAAAACGATCAACCAACCGGCGATCAACGGGTGGCCGTCGAATGCTGCGATGATTGCCATTACTCCGCACAGCAAGTTGCCGGCTGTCATCAGATTCGCCGGCCAATGTCGCATGTTCATGCGCTGGTGGACAGACGGGCGATGACGGAACTGCCGCCGCATACGCGATCTCCTGGATTGACTACGGGAACAAAAACATCCGGCATGACTACATCCATTCGGGAACCGAAATAGATGAGTCCAAAGCGCTCTCCGCGCTCGACCGACTGGCCGGGACTTAGTCGGCACGAAATTCTACGTGCAATCAGACCGGAAATCTGTCGCCACAATATCATCCCTTGTGCACAGGCGATTTCAACCTCGATTCTCGCATTCTTATCCGCGCCCGCCGTGCCTGCGTGAAAGTACGTTCCAGGAAGCTGCCGGATCGCGGTCACCCTGCCACTCCACGGTACTCGATTGACGTGAACGTCAAAGACGGACAAGAATATCGAGATCTGCACTCGGCCTTCGCCGATCCGCGATACCGAGATCACTTTGCCGTCGGCCGGCGAAACCATTGCCGCCGGATCGACCGGTGGCGTGCGCGACGGATCGCGAAAAAAGCTCAACACCGCAACGCCGACGAGTGCGAACACCAGCCCGACCACAGACCAGCCCTTGCCGCCGGTCGCCTGACCGATAATGACCAACAGCAATCCGGCTCCGGCGATGGGCAGCACGAGCGGCCAGGCTTCGGGTGCAATTTTCATGAATCTCACACGCCGTCAGTTATTGGCGCCGCTTCGAATCGGCACTCAAAGCGCGCGCGTCAGACGATCGAAGAGTTCGCGATAGGTCTTCTCTACCGTCGCCAGATCTTGAATGTACCGCTCTCGCTCCAATCGACGGCTCTTTTTCCGGTCGAACAGCCGGCAGACATCGGGAGAAAGTTCGTCGCCGATGTAGATGCTGTCGGCTGCAACCCCGAATTCGAGTTTGAATTCCACTAGTTGCAGACCTCGCCGCTCGAACAAAGACTTCAAAATTGCATTCGCCTTCGATGCCATTCGCCCCATCGCCCGCATGTCGTCGGGTTTTGCGTAACCCAGCGCAAGAGCGTGAGTTTCATTGATCATCGGGTTTCCGAGACGCGGCGCCTTCAAAAAGTACTCGATGATCGGAAAGTCGATGGGCTGTCCGTCGTCCAGGCGAAATCTCGTGGCCAGCCGTGATGAAACGGCGTTGTAGACCACAACCTCAATCGGTATCATCTTCAGCCGCCGCACCAGCATGTCGTTCTTTCCGGTGCGCTCGACAAAGTGCGTGGGCACATGGTAGTTTTCCAGATACTGAAACAGAAAACTCGAGATGCCCAGATTCACGTCGCCTTTGCCGGCAATAATGGTCTTGCTGCCGTTAGGCTGGATGATGAAATCATCCTTGAATTCCAGAATCGCCAGATTTTCTCGATCCGTACTGAAGAGCCGCTTGGATTCGCCTTCATAAAGCAGTTCGCGTTTTTCCAATTGGGCTCCTTATGCTAAGTGATCACTTTCCGTCTTCAACCAGGTTCAACCGCCTGAATATCGCCCGCGCCATGTCGTGGCGCGGAACTACTCTGCAAAGCTCCCGGATTCTCGGTTCACCAAGCGTCTTAACGATTTCGTCGTCCGTCAAGAGTTGATCTACAAACATCGTATCACTCTTCTCGGTCCGCATCGCCGCAGATTGCACACTCGCATAGGCATTTTCGCGGGTCCAGCCTGCCTCGGCAAGCGCGAGTAATATCTTCTCAGAGGCGAGCAATCCCCGGGATATCTCAAAGTTCTGCCGCATTCGCTCAGCCCGCACATCGAGGAGATCAACCACACGAATCAAAGTGTGAAGCATATAGTCGAGCGCCAGACAGGCATCGGGAAAGATCACCCGCTCCGCACTCGAATGAGATATATCCCGCTCATGCCAGAGCGCGACATTTTCCATCGCGACGAGTGAGTGGCTGCGAATCAATCGCGCCATTCCGCACAACCGCTCGCAGAGAATCGGATTGCGCTTGTGCGGCATCGCCGAAGAGCCTTTT
>CAZGVT010000257.1:0-1122 GCA_964529255.1 uncultured Alphaproteobacteria bacterium
GCAACAATGATTTTCCCGATTTCACTTCAGCGGTCAACGCGCTTTACGGAAACACCGTCTCGGGTCCGGTAACGTTTGATGTTTATGGCACGGACTACGAAGAACGCATCGAGCTGGTCGGCGACATTCCGGGCGCAAGCGCGATAAACAGCGTGACCTTCCAGGATGTGTCGGGAACGGCGCGAATTCTTGATTCAACGGCAACGACGTCCTCCGTGCCGGTCATTCATATGCAGGGCGCGGATTATGTGACCTTTGACGGTATTGACATTTGGGCCAGTGGAGAGACGGACATTTGCGTTACGTTCAACGTTTCCGCCGGCAACGGCGCGAGCGAGAACATTATCCGCAATGCCACTTTGACCAGCCATGAGGCGTCTACGGTCTCCCGCTGTGTGCGCATGCTTGGCAACGGAAACAACAACAATTTGCTGGACAACCTCGTTTGCGTATCCGGCAACTACAGTATGTTGATCGGCGCCACATCCGACGGCGGCAGTTCCGGTAACATCGTCCAGAATTGCACCATGAGCGGCGCGCAGGTCGGTGTGCAGGTTTCCAATCAGGCGAACCTTATCATCCGGAACAACGATATCCGGTGTAACTGGGCCTCAGGCACGGAGGCGCGGTGGGGATTGGAGGTGACCAGTTCCTTCGGCGCAAACAGCTCGGTGGATTTCTACGGCAACAAGGTTCACGATTTCACGTCCACCAGCAGCACCGGTAACGGACTGGTGCGTACGCAGGCGGGCGGCGGAACCGTCCGCGTCTACAACAACTTTTGTTGGGACTTCAACGTGGCCGGCTCTGGCACGGCGCGCGGTCTGTACACTTCCGGCGCACACACATTTGAGGCCTACAATAACACCATCGTGATCAACGCATTCACGACGAGCGCGAATTTCATCGCCAACCTGTACACGGGGTCCAGTTCAACGATTCTGAGAATCAAGAATAACATTTTTGTGAATCAGAACACCACAGGGCGCCATAGGCAGATCTACTGCGTGCTGGTCCCGACGAACTGGGAAATGGATTACAACTGCTACTTCGGCGTTGACACCATCGCCACGATCAGCTCCGCGTATATCTCGCTTGACGCGCTTCGAGCGGGCACCGCAT
>CAZGVT010000257.1:1132-4728 GCA_964529255.1 uncultured Alphaproteobacteria bacterium
CATTCGAAGATCATGGCATCGAGGGCGATCCGGGTCTGGTCAGCGTAACCGACCTGCATGTCGACGATGCGCAGGGCCTGGTGAATATGAATGGTCTGCCGCTCGCGTTGATTACCACGGATATCGACGGCGACGCGCGCAGCGCATCTCCCGACATCGGAGCGGACGAGTATATTCACCTCGCGCCGGCCAATGATTACGCTGTCAAGGAGATACTCGATCCGCTCGCGCTGTATGCGGTCAGCACGCTGTATCCAATCGATGTGCGCGTGCAGAACCGCGGGAGCGCGGCGCAAATTGACGTGCCCGTAAGGTTGTACTACAACGGCACGCAGCAGACGGAATTGCTGGTCTCGATTCCGGCTCAGACGACGGATACGATTCAATTTTCATGGACGACGCCGGCTGCACCGGGATCCGGTCCATTGGAGGCTCAGTCATTCCTCTCCGGGGATGTTGCACCTGAAAACGACAGCGTCTTCGTCGATGTGCAACTCGTGAATCCCCCGCTGGCCGGCAACTATGATGTCGGCGGTGGTGCGAATCACTATGCGACCATCGCAGCTGCAGCGTCTGATGCGGTGCTTCGCGGTGTCAGCGCGCCGGTAACTTTCAACGTCTATGCGCTCACCTACAATGGACAGGTTGTTGTGGGGGTGATTCCGGGAGCGTCCGCCACTAATACGGTGACGTTCGTCCAGCAAGGTGCAGCCACCACACCGCCCGAGATCGTCTCCGGCACGAGTCCGGCATTGCAGTTCGACGGCGCAGACTACGTCATCTTTGATGATATCGATATCACGTTGACGGTAACCGGCCGCGTGGTGGAGATGACCAACGATGCCGACAACAATGCCGTAAAGAATGCCGCACTGACGGGCGCAAGTTCGGCTGGTACGTCCAACTACGGTGTGTACATCGTGGGCGGCGGCAATGACAATAATCTCATTGAGAATTGCGCAATCTCGGGAGTTTATTACGGTGCGCGGCTGTCAGGTATCACGGCAACTTCCGATGTCAACAATGAAGTTCGCGGCTGTGCGGTGATTGACGGCAAGTACGGCGCATTCATCGAGCGGCAGGACGGCGCCCGTGTGCATCACTGCGATATTCAGCCCGGAAACGCCGGAACGACAGAGCTATACGGTGTGTACGTAACGACGCATACATCAGGCTTCACGTCATACGCGTACAACAACGAGATTCATAACATCCGGCCGACGGGCAATAGCGTTTCCAACGGCATTTATTGCAGCAACGGCTCGGGAACAACACTGGTTGCGTACAACAACATGATCTATGGCTGGACGCAAACGGGAACCGGCGCGCTGTACGGTATGCGTTCGGCGGGAACCGGCACCGCGCTCTGGTATCACAACAGTGTTCGCATCAACGAAGTTGGAACGACCGGGAACATCTACTGCTTCTATATTACGGGCAGCACCACCAATGCGACGGTGCAGAACAACATCCTGCAGGTGGACGAATCGTCGGAGGAGTGCTGGTCACTGTACATGGCCTCCGGCGTGCTCACCAGTGATTACAATGTGGTTTACGGTACGGGCACCGGCTACAACGTCGGTTTCAGTGGAGGAGCTAACCGCTTAGACTTAACCGCCTGGAACACCAACACGGGTCTGGATGGAAATTCCCTGCAAGGCGATCCGGGTTTTATTGACGTCTCGAATCTGCATATCTCCCCGACATTCGACCTTTGCGACGGCGCCGGTGTCACCGTTGGCGCCGTGACGACGGACTTCGACGACGAGACCCGTGACTCCCCGCCTGACATCGGTGCGGACGAATACGATTTCACGTTGCTTGCACACGACTACGGCATCTACTCATTTGTCGGACTTGCGCCAACATATATCGGTGGTGTCCCGCATCTGATCGATGTTGACATTCAGAACTTCGGCACTGATCCGGAGACCGATGTACCTGTCCGGCTGTTCTACAACGGCGGACAGACTGCCGAGGTCCTGGTTTCGCTCGCGGCCGGGGAGCGGGACACAATCACGATAACGTGGACTCCACCCGCCAGTGACTTCGAGGTTGGTGACTTGGAAGCGCAGGCATTTCTCGGCACTGACGCATTCCACGACAACGATAGCACCGTCGCCAGTGTGACGGTCATTGGTCCGCCCATGTCCGGTATCTACGACCTTGGTGGCGGCAATATGGACTTTGCTTCCTTTGCCGAAGCCATCAGCTCACTGAGCCTGCGGGGTATTGACGGCGAAGTCATCATCGACTGCTACGAAGGAACTTACAATGAGAGTATCGTGTTGACTCCGATTGTCGGCACGAACTTTGTCGACCGTGTCACGTTCCGCGCTCATCCCAGTCCGCTGACCGACGTGGTCGTGCTTACGGACGGTGTCGCAGCGCGCGTGGTCTATGTCGACAACGCAGACTTCGTCACCTTTGACGGCATCGACATTGTGGCCACGGGCGCGACGAACATCTGCGTCGAAATCGACAATGACGCGGATTACATCACGTTCCAGAATCTCAGTCTGATCAGCCGCGACAGCACATCAACTTCCACTCGCGGCGCCAAAGTCAACTTCGACGGCAATGACAACGCGACGTTCGACAACGTGGTCGTGCGGGGAGCGTTTTACGCGATTCGCAGCGAGGGCGGCAGCGGACAGAGCGACAATCTGGAAGTGATGAATTGCGACATCAGCGGGGCCAGTTACGGCGTGTACCTCGATGACTGTCATAATTCCCGCATTCACGACAACGACATCCAGCCGCACGGGTATTCCTCCACTGCGGCTTACGGCGTGTATATTGCCTCATTGACCGCGGGGGACACCGTCTATGTGTACAATAATCGCATTCACAATTTGCGACACACGAACACGGGTTCCTTCCCGGACATGGCCGGAATCAACAGTTTGCCGACTTCTGTCGCTTATCTGTACAACAACTTCATCTATGACTTTGCCGCCAGTGGTCCGGGCATGACGGGTATTCGCGGTAGCACCGGAACAACCTATGCATACAACAACAGCGTGCTCATGAACGATGTTGCTGCCGCTGACGAGTATGCAGGGCTGTACGTTTCGACGGGCACGATGAACGCGGTGAACAATATCTTCGTCGTGGAAGAGCAGTTCGACACTTGTTACGCGATCTGGCGTGCAGGTGGCACTCTGAACCTGTCAGAATACAATGCTGTATACGGTACAGGTTTGAGCTACTGGATGGGCCGGGACGGTACGACCCCGTACTCGACGCTGTTCGACTGGCAGCAAGGCCTCGCCCGCGATCTGAATAGTGTCGAAGGCGATCCGGGTTACACCAGTTCGTCCGATCTGCACATCCAGCCGAACTTTGCGCTGGTGGACGGACAGGGCACACCACTGACGGAAGTGACGACAGACATCGATGGTGATGCGCGGCAGAATCCGCCTGACATCGGCGCGGACGAATACGACGCGCTCGGCGACCCGACGGCGTTAGTCGCATCGGTTGATGCGGTCAACGGCGACATTATCCTGAATTGGCAAGCCGCCGTCGGTGCAATTAGCTACAAGGTCTACTCCGGAACAGTTACAGATTTCGTGATTGAACCGGCTAGCTTA
>CAZGVT010000258.1:0-4713 GCA_964529255.1 uncultured Alphaproteobacteria bacterium
TCAAGCGACGCATCGTACTCGGATTTGGTATTTGTACCGGCGACGGCCGATGCGCTCGTATTTTCGACGATTTGAATGGTGATAATGTCACCGACGCCGCGTGCCACACGGTCGGAGTAGAATGATGGCGCAGGCCGATTCGCCGCGCCTGAAGTAGCGACAGTCAGAATATTCACGATCGCAACGGCGGCGATGTTAACGACGGACGATTTCAAGCTGGCCTTCCTTGCCGACCAACACATCGTGGATGCGGCGGGTGTGATCTTCCTTGATGCGGATGCGCTGTCCTTCTCTGCCTGATGACAACGCGCGCCCGCGGACTGCGATGCGAATTGAGCCTTCAACATATTGCGCGGTAACCATTTGGCCCTCTTCAACTGAATTAGCCGGAACGAAATCGCTTGCAGTGAGCGGCCGCATTGGAATCAGTGCGCGAGCCGAGACCATTTCAGGGTAGACGTCGCCGCTGGTAAGCAAATCATCGCGGACTTGAGTGACATCGATCAACTCGACTGTTAAATCGGAGGCGATTACACTTCGGTTCGCAGGAATGACACGAGAAGAAGTGAGCGCGTTGGTCAAGATGCGTGCGTAACCGCTGATTTTAACAAGCTCGGTTTGATCGCCGGATTTGTCGCGAGTCAAAGTGATCGCCTGGGCACCGCGTGTATTCGGGCTTAACGCAGTAGCAAGTCTCCAGTCCGATAGTTGCTCCCAGTTTGCCAGCGAAGAAGAGTTCGTGGTCCATTCCACAAGCACTTCGCGGGGTGACCAGGATTCAGCAATCGCGTTCGTGACAGCGCCGAGTCCGGGTTCGTTTGCCGAGACAGAGAGGGTCAGACACAACAGCGTTGCTGCGGCGCGGAGCATGTTACCTTCTCAAGCCGGCGGCAATGCCGATCATTTCGTCGGCGGTTTTAACGGACTTGGAGTTGAGTTCATAGGCGCGCTGCGCGACAATCATGGAGATCATCTCGTTGACGATCTTCACATTGGAGCTTTCAAGATATCCCTGATCGAGCGTGCCGAGTCCGTCAAGACCCGGTTGCGACACGACGGGATCACCGGATGCAATCGTCTGGCGGTACAGGTTACCGCCGGCATTTTCCAAACCGGCGGGGTTTACGAAGCGGGCAAGTTCGATCGTGCCGATTTCAGTCGGTTCTGGTGCGGTAGCCGTGTTCACCAGCACACGTCCGTCGGATTGAATCAAGATCGCGGTGGCGTCAGTCGGCACAGTCAGCGGCGGTTCCATGGGGAGCCCATCCGCATTGACGACCTGTCCTTCCGAAGAGAGTTTCCAGGCGCCATCGCGCGTGAAGGCGACCGTTCCGTCCGGCATCAACACTTGGAAAAATCCGTCACCGCGAACCATGAGGTCGAGCGGATTACCGGTTTGTTGCGGAGAACCGATCTCGAAGTTTTTCACAGTCGCGACGGCTTTGGTGCCGCCGCCGACCTGGAGTTCGGTGGGAATCTGCGTTCCCTGCGCCGTCGGCGCGGTGCCGCGCAACTTTTCGTAAATCAAGTCTTGAAATTCGACGCGGCTCCGCTTGAATCCGGTCGTATTTGCATTTGAGATGTTGCTGGCGATGTTGTCCAGGTTTGTCTGCTGGGCATTCATGCCGGAAGCTGCGGAGTAGAGTGACTTGATCATGTGGAGGACTCCGTATTATACGCGGCCGAGTTCGCCGACCGAGTGGCGGAGGGAGTCATCCTGCGCCGCGACCAGCTTGGCGTTGATTTCATAGCTCCGTGCAGTGGCGATCATCTCGACCATCTCGCGCACGGTGTCCACGTTCGACGATTCGAGGAATCCTTGGCGGATCGCGGGATTTTCGCGTGGCACGGGGGCGGCTCCGTTCAAAGCGGAAAAGGCGGAACCTTCTTCCTTTGAAAGTTGCGCCGTATCCTCGAACTTTACGATTTTCAGGCGATCGACGGTTGTGCCGTTGACGCTGATTTCACCGTCGGGAGAGAGATTCACAACTCCGGTCGGTAGTGTGATCTCGCCGCCTTCGCCCTGTAGCTTGCGACCGAGATTATCCACCAATGCGCCTTCGGAAGTTCTGAGAAAATGACCGTTGCGAGTGAACAGATCTTTCGAACCGTCACTGACGACAAAGAATCCTTCTCCCTGAATTGCGAAGTCCAGGTCAGCTCCGGTGGGTTGATAGGCTCCACTGGACATATCGGTAAAGCGACCGGCGTTGGGTTTTGACAAGTCGGCAGCGCCTGCGTCTTGCGCGGCGAGCAGATCCGATGCAAACAGCCGGTCCCGTTTGTAACCGACGGTGTCTGCGTTGGCAAGATTGTTTGCCGTCAGATCCTGTCGCACGACGTTCTGGCGCATGGCCATTGCGGAAGTATGAATGCCTTTGATCATGGAGAGCTTTTGATATCCTTGCAGGATAGTTGCAACCTTGGTGCCACTCTCTATAGCATGCTAAGCTAAAGAAATCAAAAGGCTTACGAACATTGGCCTGCGCGGATTTGGAGGCTTCCTTGAGCTATTTAGGCAGGGAAAACAGACAGTGTGGGCAATAAGTGCCCGAGGGGTGATGTGTCAGGTTCGCAGATCCAGCGGCGGCTGAGGTGGCATGTCGGTCGGATGCGAAGGGGGAAGCAGTCTCAGGCGAATACGTGGGAAGACCGCCAGCACTTGTACATTGATCTGGTCACCGGGAAAGACCTCCTGCTCAGGTTCGGCGACAAGCACATGACCCTTCAGTGAAATCAACACGCGATTGGGAGCGAGTTTTCGACGCACGGTGGCGGCGAGTGTCTCGCCGACACGAAGTGGGATTCTCAAGATTGCCAACGATACCTCTTCGGCTTATTGGTTAAGATCGATGATGAGTTTGACTTCATCCTGGCTCATTTCAAGATTTTGTGCAATAGCCTGAACATCACGACCGCTGCGGTGTTGATCGAGGACCTGTCGCACCCGGCTGTCGGCAGGAGATTCAGTCGCGGCCTCGACCGGCACCGGCACCTGGCCGGCGGCTTCAGGTTGTGGACGAGGCTTTGCTGCAGGCACGGGCGGAGTGGCGGATGCGGCCGCCGACTCGGGGCTCTTGACGGTTTTCTGGAGTTTCTCAAGATCCTCTGTGACCGATGCTTCCAGTTTGCGGATAGAATTTATCCAATTCCCGCGCGGAATGAGAAGTTTCAGTCTCGGGGCAAAGCGCATGCTCATGACGCCAAAGAGTCCGCCGATGAACCCGCCTCCAAGCGCATACCAGATGATTAGCGACGAAGGAAGCGGTTGGCCTTGCGCGGTTATTGGAGTATGCGCGGTCTTGCGTTCGGCAGTGTTGGCACTCGCGAGATCGAAGTCCGGCGAAAGATCAAGCGGTTCGCCGACGAGTGACTCATAGCGCGCGGCCTCTTCTCTTGCACGCGGCTCATCGCCAATCGCCAGATAGAAGTATGCAAGGACGGCGCGCAGCTTGATCGGATCGAAATCGACGGGAGTCTTGGGATGTGCCTCGGCAAAGCGGGTTTGGATCGGTTTGTCGCCGGGAACGTAGCGGGGTTTATCGTCTTCCGTGCGCGCGACCTTCGATCCTATGTCGATAGCATATTTCCACGGAGAGCCCGGAATGGGTTTTTCGGAGGCCTGCGCCTCGCGCAGCAGGTTGATCTCGAAGACGAGGTCGTTGCTGCCCTGGCGGAATGCATCGACACTTCGAATTGTGCCCAGACCGGGAGGCAGTGCGGGAAGCGAGAAGCCTTCACGGGTCGCTGCATTCCTTATCACTACTTCGATGAGCTTATCGGATTTGTAGGCGATCTCGCAGTTTGCCTCGGATTGAAATTCGAACACGATGCGATCGAAGTTCTTGTGCGTTCCGATGCGAACGTTGAGCAAATGATTCGCTGCAAAAGAGACTGCATTCATCGACAGTAGCAGAAGAGAGACCCACACGGTCAGCCCTGCCGTGCGCGGCGGACGCGCGGGACCGCGCAGGAGATGATAATTTTCAGGCAACGACATCGAGGGAACCGGAATCAGCTCCCTTCCGCTGTTGTGAAGGAGGTTGGGGCTCATCTTGGGATTTTTGCTTGTCGGAGTCCTCGGAAGCTTCATAGCGATCCTCTCCGAATGCATCTTTCGGAGACTGTCTCTTGTGATCGTCGTCTTCGGTATCCCGAATAAGAAGAGAGAAATCCCGCGAGTGGGCCTCCGGGACTCGCTCCAATTTTTGGACCCGGTCGGCAAGTTCACGTCCTGCCAAGCGGTCATGGGATTCGACGGGTCGAAGCATAGGATTCCCTTCCTGCTGCTTTTTGCGGTCGTATTCACCGGTTCATTTCGGCTCTCACAGCAGAGCGAAGTTTGAGAATGGCCTTGCTGTGGATTTGCGAGACGCGAGACTCAGTCAGGCTAAGCACCTCGCCGATTTCCTTGAAGTTCAGTTCTTCGTAATAGTACAAGGCGAGCACGAGTTTTTCCTGTTCAGGCAATATCTTGAGATAGCGAACAAGCAGGTCGCGCAATTCTCCGTCTTCGAGGTGTTCGTGAGTGCGTGACGTTACGGGGTCTACAGCCAGATCACCTAAGGTCGACGAATCACCACGACGGCCCGGAAAGGAGTCATCGAGCGACAAAAGGACTGCAACATTGACTTCGTCCAGAAGTTTGTTCAATTCTTCGAGCGAGATTGTCATGAACGAGGCGATTTCGACGTCATGGGGAATTCGACCAAG
>CAZGVT010000259.1:0-4693 GCA_964529255.1 uncultured Alphaproteobacteria bacterium
TACGACCGCCGAGTGCTGGCTGTAGAAGAAGCTGTCATCGGTCAACGGCACAAATTCATCCCACTGCCCTCGCGCCATGGCCGTCACTAGAAATACCGCTAACATCAGTCTCTTCATGAGCCTTCCTCCGTTCCAAAATGAAAACGACAAACCCCCTACGCCAATTGAGTTTTGTCGCTTGAAGTTTGCCGTCTGAAATTTATCATCCGCCGCCCCCGGCACATCTGGTATCCCCTATGGGCTCAATATACGAAAGCGAAAAGCCACTGTCAAATTACATCATCTTAATGGGATAAGACTCGTAAGATTATGAGTTGCGAGAAAGATTGCAAGGCTGTTCACCCCCCTTGATCCCCCCGCGAGCAGGGGGAACTCTGATCTAGAGCAGAGAGAACCCGGACATTTGCCTGTGCAGACTAGTGCGAAGTCGGGGACGACAGACGAAAGACCACCACACAGCGGGCGGTAAGCCGAAACCGCGAGCAGGGGATGGCCGACCTCGCGGATGAGCAAGACAGGCTGCCCAAAATGGGCAGCCTGTCTTTACTTGGTTGCTTCGCAAAGAACCTACTTCAGCAGCATCATCTTGCGGATGGTGGTGAAGTCGCCGGCTTCAAGACGATAGAAATAGACACCAGCGGATAACGAAGATGCGTCAAACGTAACGCGATGAGTTCCAGCAGGGTAGCCGCCGGATGTCAGCACAGTAGTCTGCTCGCCCAGCACGTTGAACACGGTCAACTTCACATCAGATGCGACCGGCAGAGCGAACTCGATTTCGGTGGTCGGGTTGAACGGATTCGGCACATTCTGCGAAAGTGAGAATTCTGACGGCAGACCCGGCAGCGGATCATCCGCGTCGACAACGATACCCGAACCGAGAATCAGAATCTCCAACTGCGGATCGTTCTCCGAGTTGTTGTTCACCTGCACGCGGCCATTGTAGAAACGAATGGCGGACGGATTGAAGATGAAGTCCACATAGTCCGAGTCACCCGCTGCAATCGCCAGAGAAATCGGGTTGGTCGAATAGGCGCTGCGAATTGCCGGTGGATTGAAGACGAAACTGGTGATATTCAGATCATCCTCGCCGCCGTGATTGTAGAACCAGCAGCGCACCGTGGAAGTCGTGCTGCCGGTGGTGTCTACATCGCCGAAATTCATCGTATCCTGACTTGCTTCGATGATCGGGAACGGCGGCTGAGCATTGGAGGTATCCACCAATGCCTGCAGGCACCAGTTGCCGGTTAGATCGGCTGTCCATGCTGCGCCGTCATACTGCCAGGATACCGTGCCCATGCTGGTAATCGAGGCCGCGTTCGGAGGATTGCCGTCACGACCCAAACCGGCGGTGTTGTAGAAATACGCGAGTGTGAAAGTCTGGCCCTCATAGATCAGGACCGGCGGATTCACGCGGAACGCATTCCATCCGGCGAGGCAATTCGGGTTGTTGTCCCAAACCGGATTGCCGGCGGGCATGCCGTCTTCGTCATTCAAATAAATACGAATGTCACCGGTATCGTCTGCACCGAGGAAGACGCGCACGGATTCAATCGAGGCCGTGTAGGTGCCCGGACGGTAGAACACGCCGGTGCCACTGCCGGCTCCGAAGAAAACATTGCCTTCCGCTTCGCCGTCATCGTCATAACGATACCAGCGCGGCTCTCCGCCCACAAAGAAGCGCATCATGGATGTATCGTTGATGGAGCTGGCATCACCTTCTGCGGTGATAATGCAAGTGGCAAGGTACTCGCCTTCTTCATCGGCGATGAACGACTGGTCGCTCTGATATTCACGCGTTTCCGCAGTGCGAATCGTGTCGGCGACGATCTCGTTTTCGAATGCGCTGGCGCCACCGGGACCCATCACCGACCAGTAAATCGTGAACTCGTCCACATCCACATTGGAGACATTGCGAACGAGCGATTTCATGACCACGTCCGAGCCAAGGGGCATGTTGAATTGACCGGCACCATCGTCCACGGCGTTAAAGCACTCCGCATTCTCGAGATCGACGAAGGCTTCGAACGACCCACCGGCGCGAATCCGCAGGTCGTAGGGAATCAAGGTGAAGTTTGCCGTGCGGCCGCCAGTGGTGTAATAGCTGCGATTGACCGTCGAACCGCCATCAAGGAAAGGATACCAGCCGCCGGGAGCACCGGGAGCGCGACCGATCACAATCATGAACTCCTGATTGGCGTTGAAGTGCAGCGTGGTGTCCATGGTATAGTCATACCAGAAAGAGCCCTGCTGCATCTGCATTACGCCTGCGTAGAGCTGTTGACCGGGGCGAACGGCGCTTTGCGGCAGGTGCACGAAAATTGAGCACGGCGTGGCGTTGCCCGTGGGATTGCCGGTCGCAAAATAGATGCTGTGCAAGTCAAATGCCGCCGGCGGAATGAAGCGCACGAATGTCCAGTAGTTCGTCAACTGGCTGAAATAGAAGCTCTGGTCCAGATCATCGTCGTAGTACAACGTATCCTGCTCAGGATCATCAAGGGAACGGGAGGCGAATGCCACCGGATCGAGGCATGCCGAAACTGGCGGCGTTCCCGCCATCGCCGCCAACGGCAGCAGCAGCGTCAAAACAAGTAACCAACGGGTAGACATGGGTTTACCTTTCTATGAAGAATGAAATGCCGAGTGTTCTCTACTCATTATCAGAATGCTGTGAGGTGGGAAAGTTGCAATTGCCATGCCTTGACAATAAGGCATTTATTTACATGATATTAAGTGCGTGTGTATGGCCAAAATTGCATAGCATAGCGCAATAAGTCGATAGCGTCGATGCATACAATGCGCGAAAAAATTTTACGACTTTGCGGCCGCTAACCCATCTCGCTTAAGGCCGTAGAGTCCGTTCAATAGAATGTACTGCAGAACCGGCTGCGGCAGCAAACCTTTCAAGTCCTCGCCGGAGAGAATTCGCCTGCGTATCTCGGTTGCCGAGACTTCAAGCATGGGGGTGTGCAGGACGCGCGTCCGGGCAATATACTCAGGCAGGGCCAGACTCAGATCAAACCCCGGGCGCGGAAGCACGGCAACTTTCGCGTCGCGAAACAATGCCTCCGGGTCTTTCCATTGCGGGAGTTCAATTAGGGAATCCGCGCCGACAATCAGCCAGAGTTCATGCTGCGCCTTGGGAAGCGATGCGATGATTCGCTTTACCGTATCGGTCGTATAGGCCGGCCCCATCGTTTCTTCTTCTACCGTTCCAAGCTCAAGCCGGGGAAACTCCGCAAGGGCCAGCCTGAGCATCTCCTTGCGATAGGAATAAGGCGTGAGTGATTCGCTTAACTTATGCGGCGGCAGCGGATTGGGGACCATCATCACGCGATCCAGTCCAATCTCCGCACGAGCGGACTCTACCGTGCGCAGATGACCGTAGTGCACGGGATCGAACGTGCCGCCAAAGAGTCCGAGACGAATCATGGATTGTGCGAGGTGGAGGAAGGCGAAGCACTCAATTTGCGCTCAACAGCATTCAAGAGTCGTCGCGCACGCGATGCGTCGCCGTGGTCCGGGTGATCCTTGAGGAATTGGTCGAGGCTGGTTTTCGCCCGCTCCCAATCCTTCAACGCGGCATAACTCTGTCCGCGCAACAACTTTGATCGCGGAGCGAAGGACGTATCGTAGTAGTCCGACAGCACGATCTCAGAGTAGAGAATTGCCGAGGCATACTCCTGCAACCGGAAATACAGGACCGCCGCCTGATAGTCTTTCTCCGCCAGTTTCTCGCGACACATTCCGATGTATGCGTACGCGCTGTCTCGAAGGACGTGACCGGGAAAATCTTCAAGAAATCGCTGGAATCCGTCAAGAGCGCGAGTCGTGTATTGTTGATCCAGCGGCGATTTCGGTGATAGCTCAAAGTAGCAGCGCGATTCCCAAAATGCCGCGTCACCGACCAGCTTGCTGAACGAATACTGTGTCGTCAATCTGCGAAACTCATCCGCCGCCACCAGATAGTCGCGCAGCTCAAATGTCGAACGGCAAAGCAAAAACTGGACTGAGTCGATAAACGTCGAACCCGAGTAGTTCAGCGAGATGTCTTTCAGAAGTTGCTGCGCGCGATAGTAGCGCTCGCGCTCGAACAGATTCTTGGCCCTTGTCCAGGCGTTGGTTGGATTGACTACCGATGAAACGGAGTCGCTTTTCTCGTCCGCGCCCACGGACACCTGTACTGAAAGCCACATCAGCACCAAACCGATTCCAAATAGCAGTCGCGGCAGACGCCGAGGACTTTCGGAGCCTGAACCGATCAGCCGGAGACTATATCGCACGCCTATTCACTTCAGAGTAAGATCGAGGGTCGAATGCCTATTTTGAACGCACAAAGAAGAACGCAATCAAGCTTCCAAAAGTGCCGATCACGAGGCCGGTGGTGAGCAACAAACTTGAATGCGACTCAGAGAATCCAAGGGAATCCGCAGCCGCAACTGATGAATCCTGGTTTTCAGAATGGACGATTTCGATGAGGTCGCTTTCGGGCCTGCGAGCGTCCAGCGAATCGGCAATCGACACGCACGCCGTCCCGATGAGCAACACCAGACACAGCGCGAGGCTGATCTCACGCAAAATCATTTCACCAGTGCCAGACAAACACGAGAGATCCAATGCCCAATTCGGGCTTGTAACGATTGTACACTACTCCGACGGCAAGCTGCAACATTTCATCGGCAACAGTCAGGCG
>CAZGVT010000260.1:0-995 GCA_964529255.1 uncultured Alphaproteobacteria bacterium
AGCGGGCCTGCGAATTGTTCGAGTGCAAGTGGGCGAACGTCCAGCCGCACTCCGGCGCCCAGGCGACCATGGCGGTTTATTATACTCTCGTGAAGCCGGGCGAGACCGTAATGGGAATGGATCTCGCTCATGGCGGCCATCTTACGCATGGATCACCGGTGAATTTTTCGGGCCGGTTTTATCGCATGGTCAGTTACGGAGTGGCGAAGGATACCGGTCGCATTGACTTTGACCAAGTGGTGCGAGTGGCGCGCGAGCATAAACCGAAACTGATCATCACGGGTTCATCGGCTTATCCGCGACGGTGGGAGCTGGCGAAATTCCGCGAGCTGGCCAATGAAATCGGCGCCTATCTGGTCTGTGATATGGCCCACTTTGCGGGACTCGTGGCGGGGAAGGTACACCCGAATCCGCTGCCGCATTGCCATGCGGTCACGACGACGACGCACAAAACTCTGCGCGGGCCGCGCGGCGGGATGATCCTTTCAAGTTTCGAAGGCGGAGAAATTGCGCTCGGTGGAATGCCCAAGCCAAAGACAATTGTCGATGCACTGGACTCGTGGGTTTTTCCCGGCGTTCAGGGCGGGCCGCTCATGCATGTCATCGCCGCCAAAGCTGTTGCCCTGAAGGAGGCGCTGAGCGCGGAGTTCGCCGAGTATGCCCGGCAAGTCGTTGCGAATGCGCGAGCGCTGGCCGATGAACTGCTGTCGCTCGGCTATCAACTGGTGTCCGGGGGGACGGACACCCACCTGATTCTGCTCGATCTTTCGTCGCGTGGTTTGACCGGCAAGGCGGCTGAAAAAGCACTCGAGAAGGCAGGGATTACGTCGAATAAGAACATGGTGCCGTTTGATCCACAGAAACCGATGACCACGTCGGGTATCCGGTTGGGCAGTCCGGCCGTGACATCGCGCGGAATGAGGGAACCCGAGATGAAGCGCATTGCAGGGCTCATTCACCGCGCGCTGAGCAACATGGAAGATGAAGTCTTGCTG
>CAZGVT010000260.1:1005-4675 GCA_964529255.1 uncultured Alphaproteobacteria bacterium
ATCGAAGTTCGCGAACTTGTAGGCGGCTTTCCGTTATACCCGCGACCGATCCGGATCGCAAGGACCTGACCGGACATGATTTGCCCCTTCTGCGGAACTGACGAAGATCGAGTCATCGATTCGCGTCCGGCGCGAGAAGGCAAGGCCATTCGTCGCCGCAGAGAGTGCTCCGCCTGCGGCAACCGGTTCACAACCTACGAATCGCCTGAAGAGATGGTGACGTTTGTACTCAAGTCCGACGGCAGCCGGGAGCCGTTTGACCGAACCAAAGTCTACCGGGGTCTGGTAATCGCCTGCAACAAGCGGCCGGTGACGAAGGAAATGCTGGAATCACTGACCTTCAATGTCGAGAAGCGGGCCTTGGCGCTTGAAGGCCAGGAGATTCCGACTCAGCAAATCGGGCGCTGGATCCTGGAGGAGCTGCTGCCGGTTGACGAAGTTGCGTATGTTCGGTTTGCCTCGGTGTTTAACCGGTTCGAGAATGTGGAAGAGTTCCTCGCCGAGCTGGCCCGCATCCGCCATAGTGCGCGAACTATTTCACAAAGTAATTGACTTTCTTGAGTGTTTTGATTAACTTAGGGCTGTTGTAGAACCTCTCTCCGCGGCTTAATCTCCCCTCGATGGAGACCGTCCTTTTTACCGTCCTTAGCCTAGCGGCTATTCTCTCCGCTCTCATGACTGTTACCGCGCCCTCGCCGATTGCGAGCGCGCTGTACCTCGTTGTGACACTCTTCAGCCTCGCGGGGTTCTATGTCCTGCTTGCCGCACCATTCGTCGCGGCGATCCAGGTCATTGTGTATGCGGGCGCCATTGTGGTCCTGATGTTGTTCGTGATCATGCTCTTGAATCTCAAACCGATTCAGGAAAAGATCGCGCCTTTCTGGAAGGGTGCGGGAATTGCCGTGGCTGCGCTGATTCTCCTGACGACGTTCCTTTCCGTGATGAGTGTCTCGTCGGTTGTGCCGTCGCAGGAGAACGTGGCCGGAGGTTTCGGTTCGGTGAAGAGTATCGGACGGATCGTCTTCAGCGAGTATTTGTACGCATTTGAAGTAGTTTCGGTCCTGCTGCTGCTGGCGGTGATCGGGTCGGTCGCGCTGATCCGAAAACAGGATGATGCGAAGGGCACTCATGCAGATTGAACTTACGCATTATCTGCTACTCTCGGCAGTGCTGTTCGCCATCGGAGTGCTGGGAGTGTTGACCCGCAAGAATCTGATTGTGATTCTCATGTCGGTGGAACTGATGCTGAACGCGGTGAATCTCACGTTTATTTCGCTTGCACGTTACCAAGACGATCCAACCGGGCAGGTGATCGTCTTTTTTGTGCTTTGCGTTGCCGCAGCCGAGGTTGCCGTGGGGCTGGCGGTGCTGATCAGCCTGTGGAGGCTGAAAGGCACAATGCACGTTGACGCGGTGAATGTAATGAAGTGGTGACCATGCTCGAACAACTTTATCTGGTTCCACTTTTCCCGTTGATCGGTGTCGTGCTTAACTACTTCATTTTGAAGAAGGTGAGCGAGACTCTCACGGGCATCATCGGCGCGGGAATGATCGGGCTGAGTTTCCTGGTGACGGCCGTCTGTTTTTTTGAGCTGCTGGGGATGCCGATCGGCGAACGGCGATTTGAATTGGAACTGTACAGCTGGATCGCGGCCGGAAGATTCGAGGCGACGGTCGCATTTCTCGCCGATCCGCTTTCGATGGTCATGATGCTCGTTGTGACCGGCGTGTCTTTTTTGATCCACGTCTATTCGATAGGGTATATGCATGGAGACCCCGGGTTCAGGAGATTTTTCATCTACCTCAACCTCTTTGTTTTTTTCATGCTCCTGCTGGTCATGGGCAACAACTATCTGCTCATGTTCGTGGGATGGGAAGGTGTGGGGCTATGTTCGTATTTGTTGATCGGATTCTGGTTTACGGACGAAGCCAAAGCCTCCGCCGGCAAGAAAGCGTTTATCGTGAATCGGATCGGCGATTTCGGATTCCTGCTGGGAATTTTTCTGATCTGGACGACCTTCGGCACGATTCAGTTCTCAGCGATTCAACCTATGGCAAGTGCCTACCCGGCCGGAGCCGGAGTCGTTACGGTCATTTGCCTCTTGCTGTTTACCGGAGCAATCGGTAAGTCCGCGCAGTTCCCACTTTATGTCTGGTTGCCGGACGCAATGGCCGGACCGACTCCGGTGTCGGCACTCATTCATGCGGCCACAATGGTCACGGCCGGTGTGTACATGGTTGCGCGGTCGAATTTCTTTTTCTCTTTGTCACCGATTGCAATGGAGACGGTGGCGATTATCGGAGGAGGAACTGCGCTTTTTGCGGCGACCATCGGGCTTGTGCAGAACGATATCAAGAAGGTTCTGGCCTATTCGACGGTCAGCCAGTTGGGCTACATGTTTCTCGCCTGCGGCGTGGGCGCGTACGGAGCGGGAATCTTCCATTTGATGACTCATGCGTTTTTCAAGGGTCTGTTGTTTCTCGGGTCGGGTTCGGTGATTCACGGTATGTCAGGTGAGCAGGACATCCGGCTGATGGGCGGATTGAAGAGCAAGATGCCGGTAACCTTCATGACGTTTGCCGTGGGCACGCTGGCGATTGCCGGGGTGCCCGGACTTGCCGGATTCTTCTCCAAAGATGAGATCTTGTGGAAGACTTTTGAACACGAGCAGTACATTTTGTGGGCTGTCGGGCTGACTGCCGCGTTTTGTACCGCGTTCTATATGTTCCGGTTGCTCTATCTGACGTTTTACGGTAAGTTCCGCGGGCCCAAGGCGGCGGAGCATCATGTGCACGAATCGCCGAAGACGATGACGATTCCTCTGATCGTACTGGCGGTCCTGGCGATCGTCGGCGGTTACATCGGACTTCCGCAGGCACTTGGTGGAAGCAACCGGTTCGAAGAGTGGCTGCATCCCGTGTTTGCCGGAGGGGTTCACGAAGAATCGATCCCGGTTGTGCATCATGTTCCGACCGCCGAGTATGTCTTGATGATTCTGTCGGTAATGGTTGCATTGCTCGGTATTTATCTCGCGCATAGCTGGTACATCAAAAAGTCCGAGCTTGTGAAGAAACTCGGAGAAACCCCGGCACACGGTCTTCTCCTGAACAAATACTGGGTTGATCAGATTTACGACACGGCGATTTCGCAGCCGCTGGTGAAGGGATCGGAATTGCTTGCCAGGTACGTTGATGTCGGCACAATCGATGGACTCATCAACGGGATCGCCTCCTTCTTTTCTTCGCTTGGAGGTTCGCTGCGCAGGATTCAGACCGGCGTTGTGCAGAACTATGCGTTGTTCATGGCGCTCGGTATGCTGATTCTACTCAGTGCGCTACTTTGGACGGCGGTGTAGCATGATTTTGACGCTTTGCATATTGCTTCCGGCCATTACAGCACTGGTGATCCTGCTGGTACCCTCGACGCAGGAGAAGCTCGTCCGCTGGATTGCGCTTGCCGGAACTGTGACGACGCTCGTCGCAACGGTTGTCATGTACGGTCAGTTCAGTGCGGGAGTGGGCGGCTATCAGCTTGTGGAAAAAGTGCCGTGGGTGCCGTCCATCGGCGCCGATTGGCATGTGGGAGTTGACGGCATCAGCCTGTTTCTGATTCTGCTCACGAGTGCGCTCTCCTTCTTGTGCATTATCAGCTCGTGGGGGAGCGTTCACG
>CAZGVT010000261.1:0-4634 GCA_964529255.1 uncultured Alphaproteobacteria bacterium
GGAACGCAATCCTCTCTGATGATTTTGGGATACGCTGTAGGGGCAGGCTCTGCCAGTCCAGCGTAAGCCGTTCGACGGGCGGAGCCCGCCGCTAGTGGTCATCCCAAAATCGTGAGTAGCGAAACTGACTCGTCGAGCAGGGCCCGGCGTGCCCACGGAACAGAATGAGCAGCTTACTCGTATCTCAGCGCATCGATCGGGTCAAGGCGGGACGCTTTTCTCGCAGGATAGTAGCCGAAAAATATCCCGACGGCACCGGCAAATGCGACGGCGAGCACTGCAGTAATCGGAGAAATTTCCGCCGCCCATTTCGCGGTGTTACTAATGATGAGAATCACCGCCGCACCGAGTCCGACACCGAAAATGCCGCCCGCACTCGAGAGCACGACGGCTTCAATCAGGAATTGCCGCAGAATATCTCGGCGGCGGGCGCCGACCGCCCGGCGCACTCCAATTTCGCGCGTGCGCTCAGTGACGCTGACCAGCATGATATTCATAATCCCGATCCCGCCGACAATCAGCGAAACCAGCGCGACGGAACCCAGCAACAGTGTCATCGTTCGCGAAGCGGCATTCACCGCATTGGATATGTCGGCCTGGGTTCGAATCACAAAATCACTATCTTCATTCGCGCCCAGCTTATGCCGCGCGCGAAGCACGTCGCCGATCTCCTCTTTGGCCTGCTCGACGGCATCACCGCTGACGGCCGAGCCCATGATTTGATTCACACGCGTCTGACCGCCGAAGAATTTCTTCGTGGCAGTGGCGAACGGAATCAGCACGATGTCATCCTGATCCTGTCCCATCGCGGATTGTCCCTTGGAGCCCAACACGCCGATCACTTCAAACGGCAATCTCTGGATGCGAATGATATTGCCGACGGGATCGTTGCCGTCAAACAGATTGTTGACCACGGTTTGACCGACGACACATACCCTTGCAGCGCCCCGTTCATCAACTTCGGAGTACATACGGCCACTGACGATTTCGTAGCGGCGCACATCGACGTATTCCGGCCATGCGCCGAATAATTGCGATTGCCAATTGAGATTTCCAAAGATCAATTGTGCATTCACGCGAGCGGTTGGTGTGACCAGCGCGACGCTTTTCGCCTGATTCTTGATCGCGTCCACGTCCTCCAGACTCAGCGTGGAGCGGGAGCCATAACCGCCGCGCATGCCGCCGCTGCTGAAGCTGCCGGAAAAGACCATGAAGACATTGTCACCAAGCGCCGAAATTTGCCCTTGTACGCTGGAGCGGGCTCCTTGTGTGATACCGACCATGGCTACGACGGCGGCCACCCCGATCACGATGCCAAGTGCGGTCAGGGCCGAGCGCATTTTGTTCAACAGAATGGCATTCAGGCAGACGCGGAGAAGCGAGAAGATGTTCATCGCGGCCTTCCCACACCCGGCGTAAGTCCCGGAACTCCGCCCGAACTGGTTGAGGCACTCGTTCCTGCCCGGCCTACAATCACCGAATCTCCATCGGCAATCTCACCGCCAAGAATCTCGACATAGGAGCCGTCATTCAGTCCAATGCGAACTTTTCGAGGCTCCGGTTCACCGCTCGCACTGCGAACGTAAATCGTGCCTGTCTTTTCCTCGTTGTTGCCGGACGCGCGGACTTGATTGCTGTCGGAGCTTGTGTTGCTTGTTTTTCTCGTGGAGTCGCCGCTTTCTTTTTTCGATTTTCCGTCCCTTGCGGAACCTCTTTCGCGTCCTTCAGCGGCCGTGGCATTGCTGCTGTTTTGATTTGATTTTGCGGAAGCAGCGCCCGCCTTCGCAGCGGTCGGCTTGAATCGCAACGCGGTTGCCGGAACTCGCAGCGCGTCATCGCGCTCTGCGATGACAATGCTGACATTAGCCGTCATGCCGGGTCTCAGTTTAAGCTCGGCATTGCTGACATTGATGATCACCGGGTAGGTGACCACATTTTGATTGACCGTCGCCGCGTAGCGAATCTGGCGAATGGAACCGCGGAATTTTTCTTCGGGGTATCCGTCGACGGTAAACGAAACCTCCATGCCCTCGCGAAGCCCGCCGATATCGGCTTCGTCGATATTGGTTTCAACCTGCATCTGCTTCAGATCCTGAGCAATCGTGAACAGCGTCGGCGCCTGCAGCGAAGCCGCCACGGTCTGTCCCACGTCAATCGCGCGGGAGATTACAATGCCGTCAATCGGTGACAGGATTACCGAGTAGGCGAGATTGATTCTCGCGCGTTCGAGCGCGCCTTTGCTCTGCTCCACCCCGGCCTTGGCGACGTCTACGGCGGTGATCGCATTATCATGGTCGACCTGCGCGGCAAGGTGTTTGTCAAAAAGGTCCTTTGCGCGCACGAGTTCGCGTTCGGCTTGAGCAAAGGTCGCCTGCGATCTTACGAGATTGGCTTCCGCCTCGCGAACGGCGGCTTCAAGAAAAGTTGGATCGAGGCGAGCGATCACCTGTCCTTTTTTCACCGTCGAGTTGAAGTCGACAAGGATCTGCTCGATGGTTCCGGACACTTGCGAACCGACTTGAACGGTAGTTACAGCAGCGAGTGTCCCTGTGGCCATCACCACAACTTTTACCGCTCCGCGATCGGCGGCGCTCAGTCGATATTTCTCGGTGCTGCCATCTCCCTTGCTGCAGCCGACCGCGACGATCAGGGTCAGAAACAGGAGGATGGCGAGCGTAGCGCTGAGTTTCGATGCAACATGGCGAAGAGGATCACGGTGAGCTTCAAAGCAAGACATTACAAATAATTCCTTATCGGATTGGTAGAGTTAGTTTGCGGCAAGAGCGGAGAATTTTGCTTGCCACTCGCCTCCAGTAGTTAGACACAACAGTCCTTTTACTGTTGAAGTGGCGATTTTTCTCTCCGCTTTGCTCATGCAAGCGCAGCAGATTCGGGAGCACTGGCGGCGGCCTTTGGCTGTTATTGCGCACCGTTACAATTCCATGACACTCGATTATACGGAATTCGCTATATTGGCGCTTGCTAACGGACCCACTACAGACCCATCAAAGTCACGCAAAAACAAGCCCTTGGACAATGTGCGGCTTGTGCAACACAGGAGGTAGCTGATGCAGCGGACGATCTATGGAATACTGATGATTCTCGGACTGGCAACGCTCTTGATCTCTTGCTCCGACGATGACGACACCAACCCGCCAGCCACGGGCACACTGACCGGAACCGTAGTTTTTCACGGGGACTGGCCGGACTCGGGAACGGTGCAGCTCTCAGTTTTCAATAACTGGAGTGCGACTCCGTGTTCGTGGTGCGGGATCGCACCGGGCGGACCGCCTGCGTACTACACTCCCGCGAGCTATTTTCAGGATCCGGATACGACCAACGGTGCCGGACCCGACACGATTCCGTTCACGATTACGGGAATCACATTAGGCTCGTATACGGCTGTGGCGGTTGGATGGCGTTCGCCAACACAAGGTGACATCAATTGCGACGAGCCGGTGATCGGACTATTTGGCGCGGAATGGCAAACGGATGATTCGCTTCCTTCCGGAGTTACGTTTGACAATGACAATCCCGTGGAGACGATTAATGTGAACGCGTACTTTGATATTCTTCCGGTTCCCGGATGCGGAGATCGCGGGAGAATCGAAGGTGTCGTCCGCACGACGGGCGACCGCCCTGACTCCGGGCTCACTATCGTTCTGACAACGTGGCCGTACACACCATGGTTTGCACCGCAAGGGCCTCCATCGGGATACTACGCATTACCCGGCGATCTGGACTCGCTGTTTCGATTCGTACCGCCGTTCGGTGACTATTATCTATCCGTCTTCACACGCGGCGGCGGACAGAACGCCCGCTGGCATGGTGCTTACGGCGTGAGCAGCGCGGCAGGCGATGCGCGACCCGATGCGATCACGATCTCGGAAGCATCACCCGCCATGTATGACCTCCTGGTGCGAGCGTCGGGTCCGGAGCCACATTGGATTGCCGGGACGGTTGCCTTTGCCGGGACAAGACCGGCGGAGGGATTGCTATTGCTGCTTACAACATATCCCTATGCGCCTGAGCATCAGCCGCAGGGTCCGCCCACATCGTACTATCCGATTGTGGATGATAGCGAGACTTTGTTCGCATTTACCGGCATGGCTGAAGGCACCTACTACGTGTCACTGTGGAATAATGTCGCGCCCCCTGCGATTCCAACATTTTATGGAGCGCACGGTTATGCCTCGGGTAACGACACGGATCCGGATCCGATCGTCATTAGCACGGACGTCTGGGGAGTCGGTGGAATAGATGTGCCAGGGCATCCGTGACGGCCTTCGTTTCTCTTGCCTGTGAAGGGTTCACTCCTGCTCTGCCCCCTTTGCTTGCTCCAAGATGAACCCTCCCCCTTGCGTGTTCCAAGATGAACTGTCCCCCGCTTGCGGGGGCTGGGAGGAGTATTTCCATCTCGCCGAGCACCCAAAACGCGCGTTTCGTGTCGTCCCGGACTTCGCGCAACTCCTCGCAGCGCGAATGTCCGGGATCTCTCAGGGAGTTTCCAAATTAATCCGAGAGATTCAGGACACTCGCGGACGCGAGGTCCAGAACGACAGGCGGTTGGTTAGTTCTTCTCGCCGAGCCGTGTTGGCGGTTCCTTGGTTTCCTTCCCCCGCTTGCGGGGGCTG
>CAZGVT010000262.1:0-4621 GCA_964529255.1 uncultured Alphaproteobacteria bacterium
ATCCCGATTGTTCGTGATCGGGATTTGTCGTCGCCGCGAAGTCGTCCGCGTGACAGAAATAACACGCTGCACTGATTGAGTAATTGCCTCTCTCGTGGCAACTCGCGCAATCATTGAGCGAATGGCCGCCGGTCAGCGGGAAATCCCCGGTGTGCTCGAACGCGACTCCTCTCCACGAACCGGCGGTGACCTGATGACACTGCCGGCAATTCAGCGAAAATCCGACCGCTGAATGGTCAGGACTCGTTGTCGAGCGAAACGCGTCAATGTGGCAAGCCTCACAATCGCCTGAGACGTTCACATAACTACCGCCCGCGTGACACGAGCGGCAATCCAGATTCGCGTGCACTCCGATCAGTGGAAATCGTGTATCCTGGTGGTGAATACCCATGCGCAGCGTTTGATCCCAGCCGTCGGGAGTGTGACAAATCTCACAGGCCGCCGCAAACTGCGCTCGATGAATATCCGTGTGGCACTGCGCACACTCCAGAGCTGCATCCGAAAAACGAAGTGAGGAGTGGCAAAGTCGACAGCCAACTTGCGCATGACGTCCCGACAACGGAAACTGTGTGCCTTCGTGGTCAAACAGCGGATCGGCCAAAAGCTCTCTCCAGCCCGCAACGCTGTGACATTGATTGCAATCAATTCCCAACTCGCCGTGCGGGCTCGTCATGTTCTGGGCGCAAAGACTCCCCGCGCCCAAGAGGCACCAAACAACGGCAGAAGCAATGAACCCAATGCTTACTGTGCCGTCGTTGGCTGAGTGGAATGACAGGCGATACATTGTGTGGGTACCGGCTTATAACGGACAAATGACTCGTCCCCAACCGTGACTTTCGAATGACACTTAGCACACGCGGCCCGTTCGTGCGCGCCATCCAAGGCAAACTGCGAGTCATGATCATGATCGAATCGCAACTGCTGCCAGCGGTTCGCAGCGTGGCAGCGTTCACATCGTGTTTGAGTTTCCCGTAGCTCTGCGCGCGCAAATTGTCCGGCATGTGGATCCCGGTGACAGGCGGCGCACTCCTTCTTCAAGCCCGTCAACTTAAACGCCACTTGCCCTGCGCTGTGATCGGCAAGGTGGCATTTCGCGCACGCCACTTTCTCGTGCGAGCCCGACAGGGAAAAGCCGGTCGTGTCGTGATTGAAACTGATCTGCCGCCACGAATTCGTCACGTGACAAGACTCGCAATTCCCCTCCCCAACCCACTTGTCGGCACTTCTCTCGTGAATATCCCTGTGGCACCCTTTGCAAGTCATGTCCGTGAAATCATACTGCCGATAACTCGCAGCGGTGCCTTTCCCATTTGCCGTGATTTCTCGATGGCAAGCCAGACATGGAATCGCCAAGTGGCTCCCGGTCAAGGCGTAACGAGTGAGTGCATGCGCCTCAATCGTGAAGTTAGCCGGAACAAATCCCTCTACTGTGTGGCAACTTTCGCACAAACCGCCGTCCGCTCGATTCGCAAACTGACCTCGATGGACGTCCTTGTGGCAGTCAACACATCGCCCGTGCGCAATTCCGGCGGTCATTGATCCGCTCTTATGACAGGATGCGCACGCTACGGAGACGTGGCGGCCACGCAATGGAAAGGCGGTCTTCTCATGATCGAATTCGGAACGGACAATCTGCTGAAAGTTCTCCGTGGAGTGACAGCTCACGCAACGCGAACCTAATCTGCCTCGATGCGCATCCGTATGACAGGGAGTGCAATTCAAGTAATTGAGCCCCGTGAGCTGAATCGTCCGGTCAAGGTTAACCTTTTTCATCACGCGGCCTTCCGCCGGTACGGTCGCCGACGCGGTCGCAAGATGACACTTCGCACAGGCAACTTCCGCGTGCCTTCCGGTCAACGGAAAGTTGGACTTGTCGTGCGTGAACTGCGATGCGGGCCTCCACGCGTCGGCGATGTGGCACTGATCGCAATCTCGTGACACCTGTTCACCATGCTCCGCAAAGTGGCATGCGTCGCAGCGAGCGCTCAATCCCAAAAAGGTCCGCTGGAGATTGGTAGTCGTCGACGATCTCACGCCATCATCGACGATGAAATCCGCCCGGTGGCATGCGCGGCACTCTAACTTGCGGTGCGCGCCGGCAAGCGGCCAGCCGGTCAGTTTGTGATTCATGGATTCCCGCCCGCTCGGCCAGTGGATGAGTTCAAATTCACGTCCATGATGATCGGAGTGGCAGGAAGCACAACTCTTGCCCGTCACTTCCGCGGACGAGTGAAAACCCCTGCCGGTACGAATCCGATCCTGCAGCGCCGTATGACACGCCAGGCACTTCACGTCGGGGATTTCCTTCCCCAACTCGTGACATTGCGTGCATTGGTTCAGACCTTCGAGCTTTGAATGCGCATTCGCAAGAGGTCCCGGTGAGAGCTGCGCATAGACTCCGTTGACGAGCGAACAGACTCCGATCGCAACGAAAATAAGAAAGCGAGTGCCCTGTTTGCTCACGGATGCCCGGGAGGTAATTGCAGTTTCGGCAGGGACTGCTTGGCGAACACGGCAAGCGAGTCATCCGGGTGCATGGAGATCAATCTTTCCCAAGCAACGCGGGCTGCATCAAAGTTCCCCCGGTTGGCTTCGATCGCTCCGAGATTGTACAATCCTCCGGCATGGTCGGGATGCTGCTTCAACAACTTTTCGATTTCTGCCACCGCTTCATCGCCTTTGCCCGTGTGAAACAACGCGCGGGCCAGGTCCAGCGCAACTTCGAAGCCGGTCGCCGACGTGTCCGATTGGAGAAATGACCGGTAGTACTGAATCGCTTTCTGAAATTCACCCTGATCAAAATACAGATTGGCCAATTCCAGTGCAATCGGCGAATGCCCGGGATGCGCTTGTAGCATCTCCTCGAGTACGGCAATCGTATGCGCCGGATCATCGCCGATCTCAAGGTCTGTCATATCAAGCCCGTCGCCGTCGGACTCTCCTGAAGGGTGGAACCAGTGCGACGGCGCCAGCGTGAAAACCAGCGCGGCAATTGCGACCAGCAATCCAAGCACAAACCAGACTCTTCTGCGTGAGCTGTTTCCTGTTTTCGTCATCCTCACTTCGTTCCGAACTTGCGGGTGAATTCAATTCCGATCTTCTTCAAGAACTCCGTCGGCAATTCTCCTCCGATGAAAACGAAAATGTAGTCGTTCGGCAGATCAATCACTTGGTCCCCCTGCGTAATCTTCACACGCTCGGGCTCGATCTCCGTAACATTGGAATTGAAGTACGGAGTGAGATCTCCTCTCTGCAAGGCGGCATCGAGCCGTTGCTGATTCAGTTCCTTGATCCTGAAGATCTGCTCCCCCCGATAACTCAGACTCACTTTATTCCCCGGCTGCTCGGCCAGCGCAAGTGCCGCTTCGACCGCGCTGTCCCCGCCACCGACGACGAGAATACTCATGTCATGGAACTTCTCCGGTTCAAGCAACCGATAGGCAACCTTGCCGGATTTTTCACCCGGACACCCGATCTTTCGCGGACTTCCCCTTCTGCCGATCGCCAATAACACACTCTTGGCTGAATAGTTGCCTTTACTCGTGGCGATATTGAAGCCGCCAAACTGGCCTGAAACGTCGTTCACTTTTTCGAAGCTGTTTACGGCCAGCGCATTCTTTTCCGCAACTGTCAGGAACAGATCGGCCAACACTTCCTTCTCGACTTGTTTGAAATTGACTTTTCCGTGAAGCGGCAAGACCATCGGCTGAGTCATCACGAGTTTTTTGCGCGGATACGTGATGACCGTGCCGCCGATATCTTCCTGATCGAGGGTCATGAAATTCAATCGGCTCTCAAGCGCCTGCAGAGATGCCGCGAATCCCGCGGGCCCCGAACCTACGATAATCAGATCCAACGATTGTCGGTCCCTTCGCTCGTTCAGCGACTCCGCGATGGCCCTTGCCGCCTGCACACCCTGATTAACTGCATTCCGAATGAGTCCCATCCCGCCAAGTTCGCCGGCGATATACACGCCGGGCACATTCGTCTCGTAGTTTCCCCTCACATGGGGAATATCGACGCCACGCTTCTCCGTTCCAAATACGAGCGTGATCGCGCCAACCGGACACGCGGCTTCACACTGACCGTGACCAATGCACCGTGACGGACTGACGAGCTGACCCTTTCCCTCGATGATGCCGAGCACCGTCAGCTCGGGACATGCCTTGACGCAGGCTCCCGAACCGATGCAAATGCCCGGGTCAATAATCGGATGCAGCGACACCGGTTCATCGAGACCGCGCTCGATCGCCTTCGCCAGGGTTTGCTGTGCCTTGCGGCTCGAGCGCCTGTAATGCACCCAATACGCGAGTGGAGCGGCGATTACAAGCAGCGCGGTCGAAAGATACACAACTGTCTCGATCATCGTCCGGCTCTTACGGGAATATCCAGCGATAACCGAGAGCCACTGTCACGACAATGTGCACGAACATGATCACGAGCATGATGACTGCGAACGGTTTGTGGAAGATATGCCAATGATGCATCAGCTTATGCGCCGTCGCCAGAAACATCAACTTGCGTTCCAGTTTCGCTCGCTTGCGAGTGAGCGCAATCACCCGCCGAATTTCCGCCGCGCGAAGTCTCGTAATTTCTCTCACTCTGGAGCGGATCCGTCGCA
>CAZGVT010000263.1:0-4585 GCA_964529255.1 uncultured Alphaproteobacteria bacterium
TCGGTTCCCTCGCCGCCGTCTACGGCAATGTGAATTGGAATGCAGCCCTCGGCAGGAGGCGAATAATACAGCGCGACGAGCGAATTGAGTCCACCGTCGTGCGCGCAGTATGCTGTATCGCTGTCGGCATGTGCTGTTGCTATAATTCGCGACGGTACGGCGACCTCCACCGTGAACACATCAACATCCAACGAATCGGCAATTGTTCCGGCAACGCATCCAATATTCCCGCTTAGCGGAATCGGATTTGCCGTATGACAACTGTCATTCGGTTCCGCTTCCGGATTCTGTGCGCAGCACGGCGGCGGAAGCACGACGCTGATATCCAGCCTGAAAAAATTCGTCGCAAGCGGACCGGTTCCTCCGACTAGAATGTAATAGCTCGCGCCGTCTATACCGAACCACTTCACCGTCGATAGATTGCCGGAGTATGTGCAGGCTGGATCATCATCATCACCGTCACGGCAAGTGAGGCTCGTGCACGGGCCGCGATAGACGGCTAACTTGGTATCGAAGTCGGTCACTTCATTGCAGGTGCTCGCAATCAACGTGTCATTGCTCCCCACGACCCTGTACCAAACCCCGTTCAGCACCGGACTCGTTACCTCACCGCAATTGGGAACCACATCGTCCGTGGCGCCGAGTGTGTTGCCGGGTGTCTGCGACGGCACTCCAACTAATATCGCTCCCGCGCAATCGTCATTTGCGGGCACCGGAAATACCCGCGTAATCGAAAACGAATACACGAACTGATCACCGTCCTGCTGACTGCCGACCTCAATCGTGTAGGTCAATCCACCGGTCAGTGCAAGAACCACGGGAATTTCTTCCGGCGGAAAACACGCAGATGCATATTGCGATCCGCCGGGACAGCAGCCCTGGTCAATCTGAAACTGCAGCGGATTGCTCGGCGGATCTCCTCCGCAAAGCAGAAATTCGTAGTCGCCGGAGAAAATCGGCGTGAACTCATAAAACACATCCCGCCGCGGCGCACCCGGACAACTGCCTGGATCTTCGGTGTCCGGGACATCCAGCGAGTCCGAGTCCGAATACGATATGAAATTCGAATCTACTGGAATGACTCGCGGACTGAGGCAGGTGCCATGCGTGACATCCAGCGTACCTTCGCGGTTGCGGTCGTTCCCGGATTCAGCGGACGAGGCGCCGTCGGCTAAGGCAAACTGCTGATCGGGTGTCGTGGCCTGGCGTACCTGTGCTCCTGAACGCGAGACATGAATGATCAGGAATGCTGCCATCAAGAGCACGAGTGCGAAGGGCGAGAATCGGGCTCGGCGAATCATGCGAAGGCTCCTTGTTCGGGTGGGTTTTGAATTGCGACTTGGGGACGGGTGATCCGGCAAATGCTTAAGTTTCTCTCCAAACCGGATTCTTACCGCTCATTTACGCTTTATGCAATTGACCGTTGACTACCTGCCGATCTCTATCCAGGAGTTTTCGCCGGCCGATGTTCGGTTAGACTATTGATTCTATTCAGGTTCAATTTTTGGCGCCGGGGTGCCCGGTGAGTCCCGCCATTCCGGCGAAAAGCTTGGAAGAGGAGATACCTCCGCGCGTTTGATTTCCGTCTCTCCGGCAACACTTTGAGCCCCTGACAAGTCAGATGTCAGGGGTGCTCTGTTATCAACCTCGCGGAGTCAAACCGGGCAAATCGAGGCTTGCTCCAAACTTCCCTCACACGTACACGGTCACCGATGCTACCAGCTTCCCATTTCAGCGGAGAAACCGATTAATGTTGTATGCTTCCGTCAGTTCAAAACTTCTTGGTCTCGGCCTGTTGCTACTATTTTCGTCGCGTGTTGGAACGCTTTGCGCCGCCGAACGGGCGAAAATGCCGGTGGAAGTTGAGCGCTATGGTGAACTGTATTGTCAAGCCGTTAGCGCAACGGACACGACATTCATCGACTCTGTGATTCACACAGTCTATTCCACTTCCGCCCTGCAAAACATCGGCGCAACGAGGCTTCTCGCACAAATCGACCGGGTCAGGCAAACATTCGGGGGACTGGAGTATCACCATGCGGAGCTTCGCGAAGTGCAAACGGGAAACCGCATCAGCCGTGTCCTTCATGTTCATGCGCAGTCGCAAGCGCGAAACTCCTGGCATGATCTCCAGTTTCGATTGGAGCCCGATCCACCGCACAAACTGAACGAACTTGCTTTCATCGCCGAAGCGTCGGCGCCGGTGGCTCTGCCGGAGAGTTCCGTCCTCGATGCCGGTGTGTTGTCTTGGTTGCAAGACTATGTCGGTAAACTCGAAAGGCAAGAAGAAATGTCGGGCGCGTTGCTGATTGCGCGTGGCGACAGCATTCTTATCGAGCGCTATCTTGGTTCTGCAAATGAGCACGGCACTCCGGTAACACCGAAAACAAAATTCAGCCTCGCCTCTGGAGGCAAAATGTTTACAGCAACTGCCGTGGCACAACTTGTCGAACAGGGCAAACTATCTTTTGAGACGAAAATCGCCGAACTCCTCCCTGCACTGCCGGATACCGGCCGCTGGCGCGAAATCAATGTTGGGCATCTGTTGTCGCACACGTCCGGAATCGCCGAATATTGGACAGAGGAGTATCTCGCGGTGCGGGACAGCCTGAAAGAAAACTCGGACCATCTCCCGCTGATCTTGCGCGGCGGAATGAACTTCGATCCGGGAACACAGTTCGAGTACAGCAATTCAAACTTCATTCTGGCCGGAATGCTGATCGAGGCGGTTTCCGGTGAGCGCTATTTTGATTATCTGGAGCGGCTGCTGTTCACAAAACTCGGCATGGCAAATAGCGGTCGCATGGACGCGCCGGATTAGCACACAAATCTCGCATTACCGCTCGCACGCGGCGCGTCAGGATGGGTGAATGCAGAATACCTGCCCAATCCATCGGCCGCCGGGGGATGTTATTCGACGCTCCGTGACATGCTGAATTGGTCGCGAGGCCTGCAATCTCACAAAGTCGTAAGCAAAGATATGCTTCGGCGCATGACGAGTTCGCAGGTGGCGCACCTTTCACCCGAGATGGACTACGGATATGGGTTTGAATTGACCGTTACGGGCGATGTTCACGCGTGGGGACACGGCGGTATTGCATCCGGCGTGAATTCGGAATTTCGTTATTTTCCGGACTCCGACATGACTTTGATCTTGTTCTGCAATCAGGACAACGCCGCGTTTGATGACTTGAAACGGCACACGGTGACGTTAATTTCCCGCGTGACGGAGTAACTCGAAGTTTGGCACACAACGATGACCGCTTCACACTGTTCGTGGGGGGAAAGAACTTTCCGCGCCGTGTTGGCTGCTTGCAGCCGACCGCCGGAAGACAGCCCCGCGCCGTGTTAGCTGCTTGCAGCCGACCGCCGGGCGGATCACGTTCAAGAACTCGCGAATGCTCGCGTGGCGAATTGAGAATCACCTCGCGGCCCCCAAGACAGCCCCGCGCCGTGTTGGCTGCTTGCAGCCGACCGCCGGAAGACAGTCCCCGCGCCGTGTTGGCTGCTTGCAGCCGACCGCCGGGCGGATCACGTTCAAGAACTCGCGAATGCTCGCGTGAGGAATTGAGCGTCACCTCGCGGCTCCCAAGACAGGCCCCTCAAGAATCGATTGGTTTTGGTAATAATCTAAGGAGCTGACCCACGAGTATTGAGTCAGCCCCTTTCATTTGCCATGCGATGCCGTGATGTCCGCTAATCCCGAACAACAGTCTCCGGATTCGCTTTGCGTTTCGCACCAAACTTCCAGTAGAGAGCCGGAAGTACAACCATGTTCAGAGCGGTGGACGTGAGCAGTCCGCCCAAAATTACAATCGCCATCGGTGTCTGAATTTCTTTTCCCGGCTGACCTCCGCCTAAGGCGAGCGGGAGCAACGCCAGCCCGGCGCAAAGTGCCGTCATCAAGATCGGGTTCATTCGCTCCATGCTGCCACGAATAATCGCGCTTTTCGCCGACATGCCTTCCTTGTCGATTAGGTCGTGAAAATGAGCGATCATCAAGATGCCGTTTCGCGCCGCAATGCCGAACAGCGTCACGAAACCCACCAGTGCCGCTACCGAGACAATCCCGTTCGTAAAGAAGATCGCAAACACGCCGCCGATCAGCGCCAAAGGCAGATTCACCATCACCAGAAACGCGTCGCGAAAAGTGCCGAATTCCATATAGAGCAGAACCAGAATCGCTCCGATCGAAAGGAGCGACAAGAGCAGGATGATCCGGCTCGCTGCTTCGGCGCTCTCAAACTGCCCGCCATAAGAGATGAAATATCCCTCCGGCATACGGACTCCCGCAGTCACTTTTGATCTCACCTCTTCAACCGCGCTTCCCAGGTCACGCCCGGCGATGTTTGCCTGTACGACGATCTTGCGGCTGACGTTTTCGCGGCTGATTGAATTCGGACCGCTCGCGCGATAGACCTTTGCCATCTCATTCAGTGGAACTTGCGGCCCCGCAGGGGTGGCAAATAAACTGGTCTGGATCAATTCGTCGTTCCTGCGGGATTCCTCGGGAAATCTTACGACCAGATCATACGGGATTTGTCCCTCCAATACTTGTCCCACAACTTCGCCATTAAACGCCGTC
>CAZGVT010000264.1:0-4578 GCA_964529255.1 uncultured Alphaproteobacteria bacterium
ACGGTCCTTCGCAGCTACACCGTGTTGCCGCCCAACTATCCACCGGAGTTCTACTGGACGCATCCGATTGAAGACACGCTGTGGGCGCACGAGGTGGCGGATTTGTCCTGGTTCTGTTTTGATTCGCTCGAAGACGCAACCGTTACGATTGTCTACGACCAGAACAATTTCGGATGTTCGGGCGTGACATTGCCGGGTGGACTCAATCGGCCGGCGATCGGTTGGGACACGCTCAATTGGCCGACCGAAGTGCTGCCCGAGGGCAGAGAGTATTGGATCTTTGCGCGCGTTCAGGATGCGGCCAACGAGTTGTGCGTCTATGCGCCGTATCCGATTTTCATCCGTCATCTCGACGTTGCGCGTCCGCTGGGTGGAGCGATTCCTGAGCGATTCTATCTCGCGCAGAACTATCCGAATCCGTTCAATCCGCAGACGGAAATTGAGTACGGTGTGAATATCGCCGGAGAAGTTCGCTTGACAGTGTATGATCTGCTCGGACGGGAAGTTGCTCAGGTGGTAAACGAGCTGCATCCGCCGGGGAACTATGCGGTGTCGTTTGACGGATCGAATCTCGCGACCGGTGTGTACCTCTACCGGCTGACCACTCCGGAAGGCACCTTGATCCAGAAGATGATGCTGCTCAAGTAGGGGCTGATTGCATCGCCCGCCGGAGAACTGACGACTTGAACGGGAGGGGACGCGCAGCATTGCCGTCCCCTCCGCGGTATATCATGGATGGTATTTACCATAGCGGAGAGACCCATGCGAATTCCGATTGGAGTGTTGTTGCCGCTTTTCGCGTTCAGCGTTTGTGGCTGGGCGCTGAATGTCACGAATCTGGGTACCTACCAGCCTCCGGCGCTGGCGCATTATCAAGACGTGTATTATGCCACGCCGGGTGTTGCGTACATCTGCGGTTCGGGAGGTTTTTCGGTCATCAATGTTGCGAACTTGAATTCGATTTCTCGTACGGGTCACTATGCGACGCCAAATCTGGAACCCAATCCGAACTGCGCGGTCACGGGTAATCTTGCTCTTGTCTGCGCCCAGGAGATCGGGCTGCGTGTGCTCAATTTGACAAATCCCGCCGCACCGTCGCTGCACACGCTGTATGCTCCCGGCACGTTCTGGGAAGATGCACAGTTCCTCGACAATCAGACGGCTGTCGTGTGCATGGGCAACGAAGGCGCCGGAGTGCTTTCGCTTGCGTCCCCGACATCGCCGTCGCTTCTGGGCAGCCATGCCACCGGCTTCACCTACACCCGCGCTTGTGTGCTCACGGCGACTCACGCGTATTTCGCCGACGATACAGGAATTGTAATCTACTCGATTTCCGGGAACACGCTCTCGTACGTCTCGGCACTTGCAACCAACGATGCGGTCGTTGATATCCAGTACGCGCCGGATCGAATCTATGCCGCCATGGGCGCAGCGGGCGTAGCGATTATCGACGTGAGTTCGCCAACTACACCCGCAATGCTCGGGCAATTTACGACGTCGGGACTTGCCTCCAAACTTTCGATTGCAGGTAATCTCTGTGCCGTGGCAAACTGGGATGATTTTGAGATCTACGACGTGAGCAATCCGGCGGACGCGCAACTTGTGGGTTTCAAGTATACGCCGCGACGCGCGATGTGCATTGCCATGCGAAACGATTCGATAGTCGTCGGCGACTGGGATGTTTTCCGCGCTTATCACTACGGCATCATCAGCGGACCCGATCTGGAGGTCAGTCCCCGTGACATCGTGTTCCCCGCAACGACGGTAGGGAGTTCTCGGACGGAGACTCTGACCTACACCAATTACGGCGGGCAGAATGTCGTGTTCAGTGCGGTGAATATCAATAATCCGAATTACTCGTTAGCCCTCGATCAATCACCGTTGCCGCCCGGACAATCGCGAAATGCGATTCTTACTTACACTCCGACGACCGGACAAACGGGTACGGGGCAGATCAATAATCAGACGAATGATCCCGACGAACCGAACCTGCGGCTTTCGCTGACCGGCAATCCTCCTCCCGGAGGAGTTGCGGTAGGTAATGCAGCGCCGGATTTCACATTGAATGTGTTTAGCGGCGGCACGTGGACGCTTTCACAATTTCACGGAAGGATTGTGGTGATGGCGTTCTACGCCTCCTGGTGACCCGTTTGTAGTCCGGAGTTTTCGGACATTCAAAACTGGTCACAGAGTTATCTTTCGGACAGCGTAGTGTTTATCGGAATCAATCGACAGGAAACGGACGCGCAGATTCAGACGTTTATTGATCAAACCGGATTCAGCTATCCGATTCTCAAGGACACGGCCGCGAGCGTCTACGACGCCTACGAATTGAACGGGAATATCTCGCCTTTTCCGCTGGATTACATCATTGATCGCGAGGGCATCATCGCCTACGGAGCGACCGGTTACGAACCGATCGCGATGCAGATCACACTTGACGAACTGATCGCAGGGCAGTGCGATACCGTGCGAAGTGTCACCGTGCGCAAAACGGGCTCGACGGTGGAATTGCGTTGGGCCGGACTCCCGAACGGTCAGTACGATATTTACACGACGCTGACGGATCCCTCCGCATTTCCGGCGGGCTGGACCTTGGAAGCGACATTGCCATCTAACGGCTATCAGAGCATCGTGTATGCGGACACTTCTGCGGTGGCGGCCAAGAAATTCTATACAGTCATGCACAACTGCCCTTGAAGTTCATTTCAGGAATGTTAGAGGAAGAATTTGCACAGGCTCGTGCCGAACCGGGCTAAGGACTCTCTCGCGGCAGCAGTGCAATCTTTCTCCGTCCGCAACCCGGCCGGAATCCTCAATTCGCAATCCATCTCGGTGGAGACTACATACGGAGCAGCCGTCTCGTTCGAGACGGCTGCTTCATTCTTGAAGATGCAATCCAATCCTACCTTAGCAGCAACATCTTCTTCGTGGCCGTGAAGCCTTCCGCGTCCAGACGATAGAAGTAGAGTCCGGAGGGCAGCGCGCTCGCATCGAAGACAATGCGATGTGAACCCGCACCGAGGATTTCGTTGAGTACGCCCGCGACCTCCCTACCCATGAGATCATATACTTTCATTTTTGTCAAACCGGCGCGCGGCAGCTCAAAACGAATTTCGGTTGTGGGATTGAACGGGTTGGGAAAGTTTTGGTGCGGGAGAAGAGAGATGGAGCCGAAGGTGATTCTGTAATGGGCGATGCGCCGTTCAGCGCTTCAAACAAACTTCTTTCAACTGCCATGCCCTGCTCCGCACTGCGCACGACGAGCTCCTGCGGAATCTGCGCATTCGGGAACTCGTCCAGCGAGCCGCCGCCCATCCCGCCCGCCATTTGAATCCCGATCAAATCCATCGCCACGTAGATCGAATCCTCAAAGGTCAGGCCGCTGCTCAGCAAGTCTACGCAGATTTCCGCCGCGTTGTTGTATTGTTCGCGATTCAACCTGTGACTTGCCAGCAATCTTTCCGCCAGCACGCGAGAGTCGTATGCGTTCGCTTCCGCGCTCACGAGACTGTCGAGCAGCGCGGGAATCCAACTCTCGCCGTTGCCGACGAACGTCTCAGTGGAAACGATGTGCGCCATTGCACTCCAGCGTAAGCGCAGGGTTGAAGTTCCGCATGCGATGATGCGATAGAGAGGTTGCGCATCAGAGTACTCCTCGACTCGTTCCAGCCGCAACGCTTCGGCGAAGAGCGAATCGTAATTCTCGCCTTCATCCGTTGTAACTCCTCTTCCGCGTGCGACATCACTCCCGCCGATACTCGATCCTCCGCCGCTGCCGCTGTCGCATTGTGTCCACTCCTCCGATTCGTAGGGATCGAAATCGAAATACGGGATATTATTCGGCGCGAAGAGCGTGCTGTCGGGAGTCGGGCTCCAGTATTGACCTTCAACATTGTGCGGCGGATTGGGCGCGACCGGTCCGGATAGCCAATTCATGAACTTGCCGTTGCTCTGCTCCTGCGTCCAATCATTCTTGCCGAAAACAGGCAGCGCGGAAGTGCCCTGCATGATCAGCAAAAATTGCGAACTGTCGGCGATCACATTGGCAAGGCCGCTCGCATAGCCGCCGTCGCCGAAAGTCGGCGAACAACCCGTGGCGCTGAAAATCGACGAGGGCCACGAACCCGACGTTGGCGCGAGGTGCGAGAACTTGCAGCAATCGAAATACGGCGTGCAAGCCGGCGTGCCGAGCAGCACCGTGTAGTAGGAGCAGCGCCCGCCGAACTCGCTATGCGTGAAACTGCCGGTGACTTTCTTGATATACGAATTCACGAAATCCATGCCCATCACGCGCACGCTGTCGAAGGCGACATTGCAGTTGTAGAGATACATACCCGTCGCCGTCGTGTCCACATTTTCGATGATCGTGTCGTACACGCGCTGCGTTTGTCCGGGGCGATTCCACAACACCAATGCCACGCCGCCGGGAATAATATCGGAGCCGTCGAGAGTGCAATGGCTGATATTCACCGGAATGTCCACGTCGGCGGGATTGTCCGTGTAGACGCAATAGTGCGAAACATCCTGCACATCCACATACTGCATGTTGAGTTCCCCGCCCAACACCTTGATCCA
>CAZGVT010000265.1:0-4573 GCA_964529255.1 uncultured Alphaproteobacteria bacterium
CAGGCGGAAGTGATGTTCCGATTCTCTACAATGGAACGTGTCGCGCCCGAAACGATCGCCTCCGTTGAATCGGTCCTCGAATCGCGGATCGACTTTTCTCAGTCCACCAGCAAATTGGGCGGCGTGAAGTCCGCAGCCGAGATCCTCAACCTGATCGGGCAGTCGGCTGAACGGACGATTCTCGCAAAGATCAACGAACAGGCTCCCGAACTCGCCACCTCGATCAAGAACCTGATGTTCGTGTTTGAAGACATCATAAACCTCGACGACCGCTCCATCCAGCGCGTACTGAAAGACGTGGACACCAAAGATCTCGCGTTGGCTCTAAAGCATGTCAGCCCGGAAGTCAAGAAGCGCGTATTCTCCAATCTTTCGCAGCGCGCGTCGCAGACGGTCCAGGAGGAGATAGAGTATATGGGTCCCGTGCGACTCAAAGAAGTCGAGTCCGCCCAACAGAAAATCGTGGATATCATTCGCACTCTGGAAGAGAGCGGGCAAGTTGTTGTTGTCGGTGGCTCCAAGGCTGAGGAAATGGTCGAGTGAAGCAGGCAAGATCACGACAGCGAATCGTGCGCGCCGCGGAGCTGGGACAGGTGCGGCGCATGAACCTCAAGGTGTTTGACAGCCGCCCGGTAAACTACTTTTTCGACATGATCAATGTCGAAGAGAGCCTTGGCAGAAGTGAGATCTCCGATGTAGAATTGCAGCAGGCCGTCGAGACCGCTGTCGAGCATGAGCGAATCGCGCTTGCGCAGCGACATCGTCAGGAACTGCAGAGCAAGTTTGAAGAAGGTGTCGCTCAGGGTATCGCTCAGGCGGCCAAGGAAATCGAAGTGCCGCTGCGGTTGCTGCAGGATTATGCGAAACTGCTGAATGCTGAGCGGCAGGAGATGACTCGAAGGGCAGAAGAGCAGGCTGTGAAACTCGGATTCGAACTCTCCAAGGAGATAATTGGAGCCGAGCTTTCGCTTGCTCCCGATAAAGTCCTGGGCATCGTACGCTCGGCACTCGGTCAGGTGAGCGATGCGCAGCATGTTACAATTCGTGTGAGCGAAACCGATTTAAACACTCTGCGTGATGTCGTGTCAAGCTGGGCGGAGTATTTCGGCATTCGTGCGGGAATCGACTTGAAAGTGGACGCATCGCTGCATAGCGGAGATTGCATGATCGAAAGCGATCGCGGCCTGCTGGATGCCAGAGTCGAAAGCCAACTTGCTGCGTTGCGCGAACAGCTGACTCATGCGGAGACGCGCCAGTGACCATTGTGAACAATGTCGTTCGCCGTATCGCCCACACTCCCCGATTTCGGCACTATGGTAAGGTCGAGCGAGTCGTCGGTTTACTCATCGAGTCGATTGGGCCGCGCGCAGCGCAAGGAGATCTGTGTACGATCAGCACGGATGGGCAGAACTGGCCCGCGGAAGTGGTGGGATTTCGCGGCAATCGCACGATGCTTATGCCGCTGGCCGATATTCGCGGCTTAACACCCGGTGCATTGGTCATCTCAACCGGAGCACAAACGTCCATCGGTTGCAGCCGCAATCTGCTCGGCAGAATCGTCAATGGCTTGGGTCAACCGATCGACAATGGTCCACCTATCATCGTCGAAGAACTGCGGACTTTGACTGCGGAGCCGCCTCATCCGCTCCGAAGAGCGCGGGTCACATCACCATTGCCGGTCGGAATTCGGGCAATCGATGCTCTTCTGACAATTGGAGCGGGTCAGCGCGTCGGTATCTTTGCAGGAAGTGGAGTGGGGAAGAGCGTGCTGCTTGGCATGATCGCGCGCAACACGGCTGCCGACGTCGTCGTCATCGGACTGGTGGGAGAGCGGGGCCGCGAAGTGCGGGAGTTCGTTGAAAAAAATCTCGGCGCCGATGGCCTGAAAAAGGCGGTAGTCGTGAGCGAAACGTCCGATCGCTGGCCGCTGCTGCGTGTGAAAGCGGTCATGACGGCGACAGCCATTGCCGAATATTTCCGTGATCGAGGGGCAAAAGTCCTATTGCTTGTTGACAGCGTCACTCGTGTGTGCCATGCCCTGCGGGAAATCGGTTTGTCTCTGGGTGAACCTCCGGCAACGCGCGGTTATCCGCCCTCCGTTTTCGCCGCGCTCCCAAGGCTGCTCGAACGTGCCGGGACTTCCGACAAAGGCAGCATCACGGGAATTTACACTGTGCTGGTCGATGGAGACGACATCACCGAGCCGGTAACGGACACCGTTCGCAGCATTCTGGATGGCCACATTGTGCTTTCACGTACGCTTGCATCTCGAAACCACTATCCTGCCATCGATGTAACGAAAAGCATCAGCCGAGTCATGAGCGATGTGATTGATGAAAATCATCATCTCGCTGCCGGGCAAGTCAAGGAATGGCTTTCCGTTCGTAATGAAAACGAAGATTTAATCTCGATCGGAGCTTACTCGCGAGGCAGTTTTCCAGTCCTCGATCAGTCGATTGAGCGCTGGCCGCGCATTACGGAATTTCTGCGTCAGAAAATCGACGAGCCGGCCGAGTTCGGCGCAACCTTGACGGCACTCGCCAAACTGAGCGACTGAGCATGAAGTTCTTTCGTTTTCGCCTGACCAGACTGCTGGAAGTACGGGACATTCTCCAGCAGCGTGCGCGTGCCGCGTGGGATGCCGCCCGGAGGGACCTGCAGGAGGAGCAGCGCAAGCTCGACCTCTTTCAGAAGGAGCAGGCCGCTCACTTACAGGAAATGAAAATCTCATCTCTTAGGCCGCACACTGCATGGTCGCACGCCACGGACTCAAAATATTTGTCTCGCGTGGATCGCGCGGCGAGCTATCAGCAGCGGCAGGTGGATCGCCAAACGGAATCCACTGCCGTTGCACGCCGGCAATTTTTGGATGCGCGACAAAAAAGAGACGTCGTAATCCGCCTGAGAGAGAAGCAATACGAAAGCTGGTACATGGATCATTTACGCGATCAGCAAAAGCTACTCGACGACATTCGTCAACGCTCTTCGGAGAATTCCACCGATGAATAAAAAGAACCTAATGTTCTACGGAATTGTCTTTGCCGCCGGCCTCATCGTGACGAATGCCGGCATGTACTTTATGCTGAAAGTTACACAGCCAAAGACGATTCATGCCGAATCCCTCAATGCGACCGCCGAAAACGGGCACGTGCCTGAGAGCGAGTCGTCATCCAACGGTGGAGACCGCACAACGGCCGATACGCCCACGATAGAGACCGGCAAACATATCGATGACGATGGAGTCAAGTCTGAGCACGCAGATGCGGTTTCGACTCCGATGAGCGAGATCGGCAACGGTGATCATTCTGCCGACGGGAGCGCAACCACAACTTCGCTTGTGTCCATCGTACCGACCGAGCCGCCCGCTTCAGAGGATCATGCGACCGCCGATATGGCGCCCACTGAAAAGGAAGAACATTCTTCAATTGAAAGTTCGGCGAGTGCGGAGCAACCGGCGGATAGCTCGGCAATCCAGGAAGCGCTTAGATTAACGAAGCTCGCCAAAGTCATGGAGTCCATGAAACCCGTTGATGCGGCGATGATTGCCTCTGAACTGCCTACAGAGACTGTAATAGTACTGATGATGAAAATGAAAGACCGCACTGCTGCAAAGGTGCTGGCAGCGATGCCCGTCGAGTTGTCGTCGAAAGTCGCCGCAGAAATGACGGCACTGGCCCAGCGATAGCTTATTGAAATGAGCGCGATTCCCGCCAAAGTTGCAGGCCAGATGCAAGCCAAAGCCGGCACCAAAAAATCGCCGGCTCTTGCTGCTCCCATAATGCAATCGTCAAGTGGGCGGCATCGCAATTCACCTTCATTTGAGAAAGTACTTGCCGCGGACCAAGCCGCGCCTCTCGACTTACCCTCGATCTCAACGAATCGCCCTTCGCACAATCTTACGGCGATGAAGTCGGCTCAGAGGAATACTCCTCAGCAGTCCAAGTCCGCTGAAATATCCATTCCCTCCGCCGACAAAAGCACTGCAACTGTACGCAGCGCCGGACGCGAGCAGCAGAACACGGCGCAACTGCCAATCAGTGTCAGACTGGCTCTGTTTGATACCGGCGCTGGCTTGAGCCTCGCACAGCCTCAAACGCCGGAGTCTACTGAAACTCGAGTAGCAGTATCGCCGGCATCACCAACTGATCAGGCTTCCTCCAAATCGACGGCGGTAGATTCACGAGTTCCCGGCCTGAAGGAGCGGAGGCTGCTAAAATTTAGGATGGGCAAAACCCTCTCGCAACCACTAGCGGGAGTGATCGCCCAACCGGTGAGAGACTCCGGAATTTCCGCCCGGACGGCAACAGTGGAGGCTGAGCCGACTCGCAATCTGAAACTTGTGCCTGCCCGGCCTATCCCTGAAGAGATTATGACTGGCCCGGATCGCAATCCCCCGGACGACGGTAGGTTGCCTGCTGTCGAAGCGGGCAACAGTAAAGGCAAGAACACGCGTTTGGCGAATGATAAGAGTGGCAAAAGTCCGGAGTACGCGTACGCAACATCTGCAATCAACAAATCGGAAAGTGGGTCGCGTACGAATCCTCGCTCCGCGCAACAGAGGTCGGATTCACTC
>CAZGVT010000266.1:0-4548 GCA_964529255.1 uncultured Alphaproteobacteria bacterium
AAGCAGCCAACACGGCTCGGGGCTGTCTTCCGGCGGTCGGCTGCAAGCAGCCAACACGGCTCGGGGCTGTCTTCCGGCGATCGGCTGCAAGCAGCCAACACGGCTCGGGGCTTTGTCAGCCCCGTCTATTTGTCCGATCTCCATCCGTGCCACGCCCCTCTAAATAACCGGCGGATCCCCCAAAATCCCGCTAAGTCCTCTAAGTTGGGTCGCTTATAATTGCACAAATCTCCGCAACGGCGATTTTAAGCCTTCAAAAACACAATATTAACGTGCGCGAGCAAACCTTAAGTGACACAACAACTTATTATGAAGAGCGCTTGGACGCGTTGACTTAGCGACTAATTATAGTTATCATATCAAGCAGTCTTTTTAGACGCCTATCCAACGAAACCTGACCCTTATCTGAAGATTTTGTACCTAAACCCAAGAATTTCAGGAGTCGACGCATGAAAAAGGTTCTGGCAGTTTGTATTTTGGCGGTTTTCTGTTGTACCGCCTTTGCCTCCGCGACTGGAAAATTTGATACGCAAGAGTTGAAGCGCGAGAAGAACATCTATCTCGCCGACCTCGAGCATGTCATGGCCATGAAGGCCGCCGGCACGCTCGATCTGAACGACCCAGCCTATTTGCGGGTGATCGCTGCCGCGGCTGCTGAGTTTGCAGCGGCCCGCCACAGCAACAGCCTCGACCAGGGTGCCGATATCTGCCCGGCGACCCACATTGGAGCATTGAACTTCACCGACACCGGCTCCACAGTCGGCGCGGGCAATGACGTCCCCGGCCATTATGGGGAGTCCACGCCGCAGGTGCTCTATGAGTTCACTGCCACTTCCGCCAGCGATGTCACCGCCAGCCTCTGCGGCTCAGGCTATGACACGGAGATCGTCATCCATCAGGATGATCCCTGCCCGGGCGCGACCTACGTGACCTCCAACGACGACTTCTGCGGTCTGCAGAGCCAGGTGACCTTTACCCCGGTTATCGGCACGAAGTACTATGTGATCGTCGGTGGCTACTTCGGTTCGACCGGCGACTATGTGTTGAACGTCACACAGGATGGCGGCTGTCTGGCCGACGGATCCCTTGCGGCTCCCGGAGTCTACAGCGGCAATACCTGTGGTGCGGTGAACAATTGTGGTCTGCGTGCTTCCGAAGACCTGATTATCGCCGTCTCGATTCCCTACGCCGGCGACTGGCACATCTATCTGTGCGATCAAACCATCGCCTTCTGGGATTCGTACCTTCTGATTGGAACCGGCTGCTGCACGAACGATGTGGGTTTCGCGGATGATGGCTGCGCCAGCCCCAACTACTATCTGTCCGATCCGGGCTGCCGCACGCTCGAGCAGCGCACCTATTATGTGACGGTAGAAGGCTTCGGCTCTTCGAGCTGCGGTGACGTAAGACTGACCGTTGAGCCCTGCGTGCCGCCTACCGGCCGCTGCTGCTACGGCGATCCGGTCAATCCGAGCTGCGCCGATGTTACCAGCGCCGAGTGCGACGGCTTCGGTGGCGTTTGGGATCAGTTCTCGAGCTGCGCCGTTCCGTGCCCGGCCCTTGGCCGCTGCTGCTACGGCGATCCGTACAACCCGACCTGTATCGACACCTATCAAGATGACTGCGCTTTCGGCTTCGGTGGCATTTGGACGGCTGGCGTGTCTTGCGCAACGGCCCCCTGCGAACCGTTCGTCTGCGACTGCGGCACTGGTGCTTACAGCCACTGCAACACGACCGGCGGCCCGATCAATGACGTTTCAGTGAACGACTTCACGATCAACGTCCCGGTTCAGTATCACATTACCGACGTCAACGTGTGCTGGGATGGTACCCACACCTATGACGGCGACGTTGAAATTCGCTTGACCTCCCCGATGGGAACGACCATCATCCTGGTGGACAATCGCGGATCATTCACCGACAATTGGGTCTGCACGAGCGTGGACGATGAAGCGGGTACTCCGGTGTCCGCCGGCGCTGGCCCCTTCACTGGAAATTGGATTCCGGATCAGGCCCTGTCCGCCTTCGACGGACAAGATGCGTACGGTGACTGGACGATCACCTTCGACGATCAGGTCGGCGGTGATTTCGGCGCCCTCTCACGCGCTTGCCTGTCGTTCGAGTACGACTACATTTTGGCTGCCGAGCTGTCCGCTTTCACCGCCACTCCGCTGGATGGCGCAGTCGAGCTGAACTGGTCAACCTCCTCCGAGACCGACAACGATCGTTTCGAGATCGTGCGTGACGGTGCGGTGGTTGCCAGCGTCTCCTCACAGGGCGAGACGGCCACCGGTCACAGCTATAGCTGGACCGATGCCGAAGTCGTCAATGGTACGACCTACAGCTACACGCTGGTTGCGGTGGACGTCAACGGTGGCCGCGCTGATCTGCGCACCATCGAAGCGACCCCGAATCTCGGTGTTGCCGAAGTCTCCGAGTATGCGCTCCACACCAACTTCCCGAACCCCTTCAACCCCGAGACCGCCATCATGTTCGATCTCGTCGAAGCGGGCAACGTGAAGCTGACCGTGGTCAACCTGCTCGGTCAGACCGTCGCCACGCTGGTCAATGGCCAGATGGACGCCGGCCGCCATACCGTGAACTTCACCGCGGGCGAGCTTCCCTCCGGCGTGTACCTCTACACGATCGAAGTGAATGGCTTCTCCGCCCAGAAGAAGATGGTTCTGATGAAGTAATCCGTGATGATCACGTACAATCAAGCCGCGCGGGGCTCGTCTCCGCGCGGCTTGTTTTTCTACGCCATGATACTCTACCGTTGACTTGCGGCCAAACAGAGTTTAAATTATGGTGATTCCCGAAAGCAAGTTGTCATGTTTCGCCGAGCCGGGTTAGCGCGGCCTTAACGAAGCTGCTGTTATCACTGCCGCGCGTTACCCGGCCGGAATCTGGATGCAACCGTACTCTTGAGAATGACGATAGTGCTGTCAAGATGAGGATAAGATGATGAGATTTCTCGTGCTGAATTTGTTGTCGTTGTGTCTGCTGTCTGGTGCTACCTCGTTTGCGAACGATGTCTGCCCGGCGACGGTTATCGCCGGGCTGCCGTATACCGACGTCAGTTCCACTGCCGGTCTGACCCAGGACTATCCCAGTATCGGATGCAGTGGTCTGTTCGGCCCGGACCGAATCTATCAGCTCACAGCCGCGGAAAGCTCGGTCCACACCATTTCTCTCTGCGGATCAGCGTACGACACCGGCCTTTCGCTGCGCACGGACGGTGCCTGTCCCGGCGCGACAGAACTTGTTTGCAATGACGATTTCTGCGGTGTTGGATCGCAAATTGTGTCCGTGCTGACCGCCGGAACAACTTATTGGATCATCGTCAACGGCTGGAACGGTAACTCCGGCGATTACACGTTGAATGTGAGCTCGCAGGCCGCGATCAATGACTGCCCCGGGCACGTGATCCCCTCTTTGCCATTCTCCGATGCCGGTAACACCTGCGTCGAGACCAACGACTTCACCAACTGTGTCGGCTCCACGTCGCCCGATACGGTTTACAGTTTCACTCCCGCGCAGGGCGGATTGTTTACTGCTTCACTGTGCGGCTCAAGCTACGATACCGGTCTCGAAGTGCGCTATGGCGGCAACTGCCCCGGTGACAACGCACTCGGCTGCAACGATGATAATGGCCCGGCTTGCGAAGGACTTTCCAGTTCCATTCAGTTTTCCGCCACCGCCGGAGTTCCCTACTACATCATCGTGCACGGTTTCGGCGCCGGTTGCGGAGATTACGCTTTCTCTATCGATGTACCACCGGAAGTCGGTCGCTGCTGTTACAACGACGGTCATAGCTGCACCGACGGCATCTCACAAACCGAATGTGAAAGTGTGCTGTTCGGCGAATTCACGCCGTTCGTCGATTGTTCCCAGCTCTGCGAGTGCGCGCCCGTCTCCAACCTCGTCGTCGGTCCGGGTTCCGCCAACGGTACGCCGCTACGTTGGATCACCGCTTCCGCCGGAACCGATCAAGTCTGGAGCAGTATCTACTATAACAATGACGGCAATCCCGACGGCGGTTTGGATACGATGTGGACCTTGCGCGCATCCCTGCCTGCCGCACCCGGCCAGAATCAATGGACCGAAACGGATTTCACTCCTCGCTACCGCAACTACGTCATCGTGCACGTTTGCCCGTAGTCGCTGACGCTGATTCACCGAAGTGAATTAATCGCCGGACTCAACGTGTGGCCCAAAACACGAAAAGCGCTTGACAAAGGGCGCTTTTCGCTCTATATTCACATCAAACACCAATTAAATACTACCCATATTATCCAATTATGCGAACAATCATTCGGCTCCCTATCGGAGCAATTGTCTCGGCTCTCATCGCGACGACAGCTTTCGCGCAAATTACAGTGCAGATCAATGACCTGCTACTGGAGTGTACCCCATTTTCTGGACAGTCAGGTGTGTAGCGATAGATGGGTTTGTGCATCAGCGGTTATGGTGGCGCGCCTCGCAAGCCAATCTACCTGATCAATACCAGCTTCGCAGTTGCCGCAGGCCGGTTGTGCGTGGTCTGCC
>CAZGVT010000267.1:0-4515 GCA_964529255.1 uncultured Alphaproteobacteria bacterium
GCTTTCCAATGAGGTACAGAATCACGTCCTTTGCGGTAACTCCGGGAGACAGTCTGCCATCTATCACGACCTTGATTGTCCTCGGGACCTCGATATTGAGCGCGATGCCAAGCGCCCAGACACTGGCCATTTCCGTTGCGCCGATACCGAAAGCGAAGGCTCCCAGTGCTCCGTGCGTGGTCGTATGACTATCCGTGCCCACGATTACCGCACCGGGTTGTACATATCCATTCTCCGGAAGAATCTGATGACAAATGCCTCCGGCATCGCCGCGAATATCGTGAAACTTGCTGATCCCGTTCGCAGCGACGAACTCGCGAATCTTCTTCTGATTGGTCGCGGTCTTGGCGCTCTCGGCCGGGATGCGATGGTCAAAGATGATAGCGATATTGTCCGGATTCCAAACCCGTGGCTCCGCGTTCACACCCTTGTATATTTCGAGAAACTGGTTAATGACCAGCGCCGCGTTCTCATGCGACATCGCGAGATCGATGCGAGGCTCGACGACGTCGCCGGCACGCACTGCCGGCAGGCCCGCAGCCTGCGCCAATATCTTTTCCGACAGAGTCATGCCCATAAACAAAACTCCCTTGCGTTAGATGGTGCCGTCGGCCTTGAACTGAGCTATTTCACCCTCCGCGTAGCCGATCATTTGCAAAACCTCACCGGTATGCTGCCCAAGTCTGGGCGGCGGGGTTTCAACGTGGCCCGGCGTCTTTGAGAACTTGGCGGTCATGTTGAAAAGTTCGATTTCGCCTATGCCTTCCGCCGCTACTTTTGAGAATGCCTTTCGATGACGGATTTGCTCCTGATTTAATGCGCTATCAAGCGTAAGAATAGCTCCCGCCGGAACGTCGCTCTTGTTAAGCTCCCCAACCCAATAGTCGCAGTCCCGTTGCAGGAGTTTTTCTTCCAGGAGTGGGGTAAGCAACTTGCGATTCTTCTTGCGTTCATCGCGTTCCTTGAATCGCGGATCCGACTTCAGCTCCGGGACTCCAAGCACATCGGCGAGAGACTCCCACTGCTCCTGCTTATTTGCGGCAATGTTCATGTAGCCGTCGCGCGCTTTGAACACGCCGGAAGGCGCCGCCGTAAAATTGTCGTTGCCCATCATCACCGGCTGCTGCCCGCCGATCATGAGATTCGCCACAACCCATCCCATCAGCGGCATGATCGAATCCAGCAGCGCGACATCAATGAACTGCCCTTCGCCGGTCCGCTCGCGATGGTAGAGCGCGCCCATAATCGCAAAGGCCGCATTCAAACCGCCGACGGTATCGCAAATCGGAAATCCGGCGCGCAGCGGATTCAGGCGCTCGTCACCGTTGATCGCCATCTCACCGCTCAGTCCCTGGATGATTTGGTCATAAGCGGGTTTTAACGCATCAGGACCGCTTTGCCCAAAGCCGGAAATGCCGCAGTAGATCAGCCGGGGATTGATTTGACTCAACACGTCGTACGAGAGTCCCAGTCGCGTCATCACGTCCGGACGAAAATTCTCGACAACAATGTCGGAGATCGCGACGAGTTTCCTGAAGATCTCCTTGCCCTACGGCTTCTTCAGGTTCAGCGTCAGCGATTTCTTGTTGGCATTCTGCGCGAGAAAGCTCGTGCCCATCAACATTTGATTGTATTTCGGAACACAGCCCAGCTTGCGCGCAAGATCGCCGTCCGTGGGATTCTCGATCTTTATCACCTCCGCACCCGCGAGTGCAAGGTGAAGCGTGGCAAAGGGCCCCGACAGCACATTCGTCAGATCGAGAACCCGGATACCTTCCAGTAGTTTCATTGCGCGATCCTGTTCAATTATGCCGCGAAGGCAATAGGGCCGGACTTGTAGACCATCCCGGGAAGTTCACGCCCGAAATAGGTCGACATGTCCTTGGCAGTTTCAATCAGTCTCGCAAGATCAACTTCGCTTCGGAGGCCAATGCGCTGCAGATAGTGGACAAAATCTTCCGTGCAGACGTTACCCCCTGCAACTTTGGTGAACGGACATCCGCCGAGTCCCGCAACCGCCGTTTCAAAATACTTGACACCGCATTTCATCGCCGCTCGGCAGTTCGCGATGCCCAGTCCGAAAGTATTATGCAAGTGACAGGTACATTCCAATGCCGGATCCATGCGAAAAATCCGCGCGAAGAGATTCTCAATCGCTTCCGGAGTCGCATGACCTGCCGTATCGGCCAGAGAGATATTGCGAATGCCGTTGGCGACAAACCGCTCCACGAGCGAAAGCACGCGCTCCGGCGGAATGCCGCCTTCGAACCCGCAGCCGAAGGCCGATTGCACGGAGACCTGCGTCTTTCGTCCGGATGCCATGCTTTGCTTGGCCATCGCCACGATGCGCTCGGCGGCCTCGCCGACGGGCATGCCAGTGTTCTTCTGACTGTGAGTTTCGCTCGCGGAAACCCCCATGCAAAACATGTCGACGCCGCATGACATCCCGCGCTCAAGCCCTTTTTCATTCAGCACGAGTCCGGAGAGTATCACTCGCGGACGTTTCCTACCCGGCGCGTTGAAGTAGCGAAACAGCTCGTCCGTGTCCGCCATTTGCGGGACCTTGACCGGATTCACGAACGAGCCAAGTTGAATGATGTCCACACCGGCCTTGATCGCTCCTTCGGCCCAGGCGATTTTCCTTTCCAACGGCACAGCCTGCTTTTCCATCTGCAAGCCATCGCGCAGGCCGACCTCGTGAAGAATGATCTGTTCCATCGAGTCAACAGCGCTTAGGCGGTTGCAGGTTCAGTCACGCGAATCTTGTCCGCAATGGCCTGACCCATTTCGAGGGTCGTACTCTTTCCGCCCATGTCGTACGTACGCACCCTGCCTTCCTGAATTACAGCCGCGGTTGCGGACTCAACCTGCCTGCCCAACTCGGTCTCGCCGAGCCAATCCAGCATAAGCTTTGCCGAAAGAATGGTTGCGATGGGATTAACCTTGTACATGCCCGCATACTTGGGCGCCGATCCGTGCGTTGGCTCGAAGACACCCAGCTTTAGTCCGATATTGCCGGAACAGCCGAAGCCGAGTCCACCCACAAGTTGCGCACACAAGTCGCTCACAATATCGCCGTAGAGATTCGGCGCAACCAGCACGTCATAGTTGAATGGATTCTTGAGAAGCCACATCATGATCGCATCGACGTTCGCTTCGTCGAATTCGATATCCGGAAAATGCTTGCCCACCTCGCGTGCGACCTCGAGGAACAAACCATCGGCAGCCCGCACGACATTCGCTTTGTGGACCACGGTCACTTTCTTGCGATTGTGCTTTCGAGCGAACTCGAACGCGGCGCGCACAATGCGCTCCGATCCCGCTCGCGTGTTCACTTTGCAGGAAATCGCGTACTCTTTGCCGTCCAAGCCTGCAAACGGCGAAAACGGCTTGGAGAGCGACTTCAGCGTTGATGCGAGCTCACCCGGAACCGGCGAAAATTCGACTCCTGCATACAGATCCTCGGTATTCTCGCGGAATACCACGAGATCAATGTCACTTTTGAAGTTGAGCGGATTGCCGGCGTAGCCCTTGCACGGCCGCAGGCAAATGTACAAATCGAATAATTGGCGCATGCGCACGATCGGCGAGCGATAGACCAATCCCGTTCCCCGAAGCGACGAAACAAGCTCCTGCTCCGCAAGCTTTACCGGTTTGGAAGTGATCGCGCCAAACATCGCGGCATCAACCGACTTCAATAGATTAATTGTCCGCTGCGGGAAGGCATCGCCTTCGCGGCACCAGAACTCCCAACCAATGTCTCCGGGTATGTACTCTGCTTCGAAGTCCAGTCGATCCAGGACGAGTTTGGCCGCCTGTAAAACCTCCACCCCCACACCGTCGCCCGGCAGCCAGCCGATCCGGTATTTCTTGCTACTCACAACGAACTCCTTTCACGTGATGAACGATCTATCCCGCCACCGGGACGGAGGAAAAAGAGTGCGCCCATACGGTATTCCTTTCGAAGATGTATTAAACTCAGATTAGAGCGAATCCCCAAAACATCGGAGGCGATTGCGCTCCGGTAACTCGACAAAGCGCCCGTCCCGGGGGTGCCCGGAAGTCGGATAGCGGAGGGCTTCAGATTCCGGCGGGGTGAGGGCACCCCGCTCGGCGAACAAGATTCACTCTGGTATTTTTGAGATGTCTTCTAAACTCCCTCGACCCATAATTTACGAATTTTTGCACGCAATCCGCCATACTCGGCTATTTTGGAGCGTGTACATTAAGGGCTTAAATCCGCGCATATTAGAATATGACAAAAAAGTGAATATTTTCACAAATATGCAAGTCAGGAGGCGTGACCCACACGCTCGGATCGGATGCTTACGCGGGGAGGACTAAGCCTCATGGGCAGGGTTGCGAAAGAAGGACCCCGCCCTGCCGGCGGGGTTCAGACTATTGACAAACCCCGTCGAATTTTGAGGGGCCTGTCTTGGGAGCCGCAAGGTGACTCTCGGTTCGCCACGCGAGCACTCACGAGTTTTCGAACGTGATCGGCCCGGCGGTCGGCTG
>CAZGVT010000268.1:0-4513 GCA_964529255.1 uncultured Alphaproteobacteria bacterium
ACGGAGTATCGGTGGGTCTTGCCCAATTTGCGCGACTCATTGCCGTCTGGAAGCTACTATCTCACCGCAATGTCACGCCATCAATCGGCGACAACAACACTAACAGTTCTAAAATAGGAGGTCATGCCATGAACTCTCCGCGCGCAACATCGGTTGCATCCTGCTTGATCATATCCGCGATGATCAGCACTCACGCACTGTCCGAATCGGCCGCGCCAGATTTTAGTCTTCCGTGCAACTTGCAGTCTCAACTGTCGGAAGAATCGCCTCTCTTGAGTCTTGACGAAGACACCGTTCGCGCGATCATTGTTTTCACTTCCGGCGGAGCGGATTGCGAGGCGCTCGATGAGCATACGGACTGCGAGGAGCTGCTGCCTTCGACCTGTGACCTCCCGCCGTTTGCTGAAGCGCTGTGGGACTCAACGCGAACGCTATCTGTCTCCCGCTTCTATCTCGATAACAGCCGGGGCGCGTCGACTCTGGAAGCAACAATTGTGGATCGCAGCCCGAATGATGCCAACGACGACACCTGTGTTTGATTTGACGCCACCGATGTCGCGTCCGGCATCTACTTCTATCGTCTGCGAGCGGGTGATTTCTCCGCGACGCAGAAAATGATCTTGATTCGTTAACCTGACATTAACCATAAAGTTCGGGCGTAGATCTAAACTTCGGAGGTGGAATATGAACTGGAAACTTATGCTTGCCGCCAGTCTGCTGGCGATGCAATCCACACTGGCCGATCCGCTGATGTGGAAGGACGCGGGCGTCGTGGTTCGCGGGGCGGACGGTGTATCAATCTATACAGCTCAGGCGGCGCGGGAGGATGGACATGTGTTTGTCTGCTGGGCCACTTCGCGCGACGGCGCAAGAGCAATTTACGGTCAGCTTGTCTCGCCGGATGGTGTTGCCTTGTGGGGTCAGGACGGAAAGTTGCTGGCCCTGCCGGCCGAGGGGAGATTTGAATGGCCGGCGGTCACGGCGGTCGAAGACGGCTGGGTGATTGGCTGGCTGGAATCTCGCGACAATGACAGCTACTACTGGCACAATCCGCACGCGCAGAAGATTGATGATGGAGGCCACCGTTTGTGGGCAGCGGGTGAAATTGCCGGACTAACGGTGGACACGAGCAGCGCGCCGATTAACGAGGCCTCGCTGCGCGTTGTTGATGACGGCGCAGGCGGAGCATTTTTCTGTTGGGAAGACACGCGGCGGGGGGACGCGTCCGATATTTATGCGCAGCGTATTGCCACCGACGGCATGGCGGTTTGGGAGAGTTCGTTGGCCGTAACCAATGTGATCAACGAGCAGTATCTCGGTGATGCGATTGGCGATGGGACGGGATCGATGATCGTCTGCTGGACGGATCGGCGTGTGTCGAACAATCGGAATCTCTTTGCAGCGAAGGTAACAGCTGACGGCATGACGCCGTGGGGAGAGAGCGGTGTGCTGTTCTGTGGCGCGAATGGAGCGCAGGCCTCTCCTCGTGCGGTTTCCGATGGCAATGGCGGAGCAGTTTTCGCGTGGCAGGACAGTCGCGCCGAAAATTATGATGTATATGCTCAGCGGGTGGACGGCGACGGGATTTCCCTCTGGCAGACGGACGGTGTACCGCTAGCATTGGATCCCGAAGTCCAACAATCTCCCAATCTGTGCGCGAGCCGTAACGGCGATTCGGTTGACGGCGCCATCTGCGTATGGTCGGACTATCGTGTGAACGGATATGTGCCGGAAGTCTTCGGACAAAAGCTCAATCTTGACGGCACCGCAGTCTGGACGCAAAACGGACTGCGCATTTGCGGCAATGCCGGACCGGATTTCGCGGGCAATTCTCGACGGGAAGCGAGGGTGATCAGCGACATGTCCGGCGGCGCGGTGATCACGTGGCTCGATGAGCGAGACGGAGACTGGTTCCCTGACGAGGAGAGCTATGTTGCCCGCATGGGCGCCGGCGGTGAATTCGTCTGGGGCAGCGATTGTGGCATTCGCATTTTTGGAAAGTCGCCGAGCTTCGCACTCACGATACCGCTGTTGGCGGGTGGGAATGCAGTGATCATCGGCTCCGGACAGAACGGCGAAGGCAGTGAGATTGGACTTCAGATGGCGAGCATCCAACAGGGAACCATGCTGCTGGAGGAGCCTCTCGCCTTGGATCCGACTGCGCTGACCGGCAGTGTCTACACACATGCGGTGGTGCAGATGAGTGATCAGCGAGCGGCGGTGGTCTGGTCGGACTCGCGGCACACCTGGCGCGGCACACTGATCTACTATCAGATTCTCGATCAGAGCGGAGCCGGTCAGTTTGATGACGGTGGCATGCCGTTATTTCCGGCAGTTCCGGACCGCGGCCATTATTATCAAGATTTGCCGGCGGTTGTTCCCGACGGGAATGGCGGGTTCCATGTGGGAATTGAAGACTTGTTTGAGGGGACGCGCGTGATGCGGTACGGACACGTAAACGCCGACGGCAATCTTGACAGCGATCCGGCCGGAAGCCTGGTTTGGTATCCGACCGGGATCCTCGATCAATCGAACCTTCGCATTGCTCCTGCCGGCAACGGCGAGTGCTTTGTGGGGTGGTCGGGATACGCCGAGAACTTCACGCTTGATGTTTATGTGATGCGCCTGAGTGTGACGGGCGAACGGCTGTGGCAGCAGCCGACCATGCTCTTGCGCAGTACCGAATTGGATGACTGGATCTACGATATCATCCCCTCCGGCCCGGACGGTTGCATCGTCGTCTGGGGAAACGGCGATTTCCAAATGTATCGCGCGCGGGCCACAAGGCTTCACAGTAACGGCACCGTGGACTGGGATGTCGACTTGACAGCTCCCGGAGGCAATGTCGATGATTGTGTCGTGCTTTCCGATGGGGAAAGCGGCGCGTTCGTCGCGTGGACCGGACGGTTCGGCGGGGCCGACGACAAGGATCTGTTCGCCCAACATCTGGACGGTGACGGAGAAAAACTCTGGCTCGAATTCGGCCTCACCGTCTGCAGCGCGCTGTACGATCAGATAAACCCCGTGCTATGCCTGGACGAGGGAGGGCATCTGCTCTGCGTCTGGGAAGACTTCCGAAGTGGCGCTGATCTGGATCTCTTTGGGCAGCGACTTTCACCCGGAGGCCTGCACATGTGGCCGCTCGAAGGAAAGCCCATCTGTCTTAGGACCGGCGAACAGAGAAATGCAACCAGCGTCGCCATCTCACAAGATAACTACTACATCTATTGGAACGGAAACACCGGATGGGACTACGCCGTCTATGGCATCCGCTTGAACGCTGCCGGCGACGTGACCGGCGATCCCTTCTGGACGGCCAACGGCGCCCCAATCAGTCCGCCTGAGGGAAATCACTCCACGCCCAGAGTCGTCGCCGATGGCGCCGAGGGCATGTACTGCGCATGGCAGGATTACCGCCCCACCTACGGTAAAGACTGGGTCAACGGCTTACGCGCACAGCGCATCTATGATAATCCACTCGCCGCCGACAAACGACACGCCCAAGCGGCTACCGACTACTCGCTCTCGCAAAACTATCCCAACCCCTTCAATGCTACCACCGAGATCCAATTCTCACTCCCGATAACCACACGCGCACGATTGGTGATCTACGATCTCAACGGCAGAGTCGTCGCAACGCTCGTCGATCGCGTCCTGCAAAGCGGCGAGCACTTCGCAATATTCGATGCCTCCCAACTCCCCTCCGGGATCTACTTCTATCGCCTGCAAGCCGGTGAGTTTCAACAAACGCAAAAAATGGTGCTGATCAAGTGAACCAGCGATGCAACCAACCGCCACAACCGACACTCACAACACAGCGGAACAGGAACGGCTGCTGACGGTGCGGATTCACTGGGTTGACAATGCGCAGTCGTGGCTCTATCTTGACGCGAGTACACGAAGGCGATTTTGGGAGGAGGCTATGATGATCAACGAACTCAGACTAGCAACAATGAAGCGGCGGGTGCGGCTGTTGTTGCCGTGCGTAGCCCTGTGCGTTCCGAACTTAGCCGCTTTTGCCGGGATCAACGAGTGGACGTACGTCGGCCTGGCGCCGGAGTACATCTCGGATATCGAGGTTCATCCGACGAATCCGGATATTATTTATGTCTCGGCGCTTGACATGTATCTGGATCCAGAGCGTGAAGGCGGTCTCTTCAAGACTACTGATCGTGGATTGACATGGGATACGTTGGGCTTTCGATTTACGGATGTCTGGGATATTGCCATTGATCCCGCAAGTCCGGAGACCCTCTGGATCGCCGATGAAATGGGCGCTTACATAACCTTGAATGGGGGCGAGACGTGGGAACTTCAGTCCGAGGGAATGCTCATTGGTACTCCCGACGATTTCGGGCCAAGAAAGATCACCATCTGTCCGTACGACCCGAGGTATATGATGTGCGCCACTCACAGCAGTATCAGCACTGGATTTTACTATTTTTCGGACAGTGCTGGACTAGAGCTCATCTCAAAAACATTTGACAGTTAGCTCGCGGTCTCGTATCTTGTG
>CAZGVT010000269.1:0-411 GCA_964529255.1 uncultured Alphaproteobacteria bacterium
TCGTATTTGAAATTCCCGAGCCGGGGATATTCAGAATCGAGTTGTTTGATCTGCTCGGCAGAAGAGTGAAAGAGTTGTTCGTCGGGCCGGTTGCGTATGAAAAGATCGTTCGCGTTGATGGCAGCGATCTCGCTTCCGGTATTTATTACGCTCGCGCCTGGCAGACCACGCACAACCGCCCTGTCGCGACCACGAAATTAGTGTTGCTGAAGTAAACGACAAGACGAACCGCCGTGAAGCTGTCCTCAGCTTACTGACAAACCCCCGAGCCGTGTTGGCTGCTTGCAGCCGACCGACGGGCGGAGCCCGCCACCGGTGTGTGAGTGCAAACCGGTCGCTTCATTCGTGTCGGACCACTTTTCTTTCGCCAGTCAATCGTCTGCGTATCAACCTGTGAAGTAAAACGGCACC
>CAZGVT010000269.1:421-4512 GCA_964529255.1 uncultured Alphaproteobacteria bacterium
GAAGCATCTTATTCAACGCCGTAAAGGACCCTGCCTCAATGCGAACCATGTAAAGTCCTGTGCCCAGACCCGCCGCGTCAAATGTCAGCACATGACGACCGGCGTCCATCTGACCGTTCACCAGCGTGCGAACCTCCTGGCCAAGCACGTTGAACACCGACAGCTTCACGAACTGCGGATCAATCAAGTCGAAGGTCAGATTGGTCGTGGGATTGAACGGATTCGGGTAGGCCTCGTGCAGCTTGTACTCCGTGATCGCAAGCACATCGTTGCGATCGGAGTTATCCAGAGCGCCATCCATACAGCTCCATCCGCCACACTCCACTTCCTGCGGACCGGGAACTAGCGTAAACACGCCACTTGTCCAGATCACGCCATCGCCAACCACCTTGACGTAATACTTCGCCAACGCGGGAGTAAGACCCACGCTCGCAAAGCCGCGATCGCAGAAAAACGTTCCTGCCTGACCGAGCACCTCGGCTCCGTTCAGCGTGAACTCCTGCACGTTGTATGTACCCGCCGGGCCTTCATCGCACTTCGGAGCATCTTTACACAACTCAGGACGCACATCGGTCTCGTCGGGACCGTTGTTGTTCGCATCCCAGTAAATTTCAATCCGGGCACCGTCGGCCAACGGGTCACCGGTTCCATCGCAATGTGTCGTAAGCACTTGATCAGTCTCCGAGATCAGCGCGACAAAGTTCGCGCTGAAACCCGGGGCGGCCACCAGCAGCAATGCTGCCAGAACGAACGCGATACGGTGCATCATCCCTTCCCTCCTGAGACTGGCCCGCTTATCACGGGCCGATTAGACCAGCTCTGCAAGTCAACCAAGTTCCGCTGCTTGTGCTATGGCAGAATATACACATGATTTCCCGGTTACGCAAGGTAAAATCCCCTCGATTTCCGCACCGCCTCGGCCTACTCCGACCGCTTAGACTCCTTCGCCGGTCGAAGGTGCTCACCCCCGGATCCAGTTGGAAGCCTTGCGGAAAGTTCCGATTCGCGGTTACTTAGAACCCGGGAAGAGGGTCCGTTCAGATTGCGCTTTTTTTCACACCCTCCCGACTCCGGTCACCCTTCGGGAGGCATGCTTGCCCGACACCCTATAACATCTTGGAGGGATGAGGACCACGGATAATCGTAGTTAGCGATAAACGTCACTCCTCCTGCCAAGTACCACTAAATAGGAGTAAATTACGCAACAATAGGCTAACCGCTTCACTGTTAAAATCCGAAAGAGGGCGATCAATGACTGATCCGCACAGATTATCTTAATGGCCACAACACATCGGACTCGAAACGTCACGCGGACCGCTTCACCGCCGATACGCAACACGTTGCAGGTCGGCAACCGTGACTGTGGCCGGGATACAACCTGATAACACGACCAACATGTAGTTTCGTTCCCTTCTAACATAACCCGGCGAGAGGCATCATCCTTAAACTCAGCGTTCTCAATGCTCGCGAGTGCATGAAGGGCTAACGCTTCCGAAGAATACTCTACTGCATGGCTGAGACCGATCAATCCGATCCGGCGGCCCGGTGATTGCGTATTGAGCGGACTGATACGATGAATTAGCCAAGCGAGATCATGTGATGTTGAACGGGTGGAGACCCTATGCCTGGGTGATTGCGGTGACATGTGCAGTCTTGAACCTGCAAGCCAATGCGGGGCAAGAGCCGCGTTCCTTCCAGCTTGAAGTCGGATATCTCGGCCCACTTTTCGAACGCGGGGCTGAACATGCGACGCCTGCCCTGCACCTTCCCGCCGGAGCACTCGTTCAGATCATTGTGGACGAGGATCGTAACGGCATCGATCCGCCGCTTGCCGGCGGTCGACCGGGAAGCGGAGACCGCTTGTTGGACGAGCTTTGCCACGGCAGACCCTCTCTCAACGGTTCCTCGTTTATCCTAACTTCCAATACTCCACTCGAAGCTATCGATTACTTCCTGGGTCCTTCCTACACTGGAGAAGACAGCCACAAGCTCGGTCGCGTCTATCTTCGGATCTGGAATTCCCAAGCCCTCAAATCCGCAACTGGTTACTGGGAGTCGCCACTGGTCGATGTGCTTTCCGGTCCGCAACAACTCAGTTTTGCCAATTCGGAACTGTTATTCCACTCGCTGATCGATGAGCCTGACCCGAGCGGGCGGGCCCCCGAGATACATCAACCCGATGCTCGCTCCGCGAAGTCAGGCGAGAGTCTGTCCGCAGGATTGACCAGCTTTCCAAATCCGTTCAACGCAACCACCACGCTTTCCTTTTCGACTTCTGAAGCGGGAGCCGTGCGTATGCTGGTGTACGACATTCAAGGGCGACTGGTTCGGACACTCCTGGACACCAATTTGAATGCAGGCAGACATGAAGTTGGTTTTGCGTCCGACGGTCTTCCCTCCGGCTCATACTTAATCGCAATTGAGCGCACGCACCAGCGACGCGAGCTGACTCGTGTGAGTCTAATCAAGTAGTTTGCGCGAATCGTAGAAATGCAAAACGGGCGGTTTCAATGACCGCCCGCCTCAATTTGCCGACAAAGGCATAGTGCCGTCTGATGTCAATCGGCCGCTACTTGCCGAGCTGATAGACGAACGAGAACAACAATCCCGTCTGATCCGGATCGGCAAGGTCGAATCGAAGCATCGCCTCGCCATGCCATTGCGAACTGAACTTGTACTCCGCTCCTCCGTCAACATAGAGTCCGAAGTCGCTGTCGCTGTTGTCCACGGGCCCGCTGTAACCCGCGTAGTCCCACGAGAAGAAATGGACACCGACTCCGCCGCCCGCAAAAGGCTCAAACTCGCCTTCGAGGAAATGGTAGTTCACTCCGGTGCGAATCGCGAAATCCGATACCGACCACTCGTAGTTCCGGCCCGCATAGCTCCAGTCCTGCCCACTGCTCCAGTAGCTCGCGCAGGCTTCCCACATCAGGTTGTCCGTAAACTCGCCCAATTCCATGAGCAGCCCGAATTCGATCGTGCCATCAAGGCTGCTTTCCGGGTCCACATAACCGACTCGTCCGCCGATGCCCTTCAATCCGATGTCAGCCCCTGCCCAAGCGGGCATCACCGCACAAGCAACAAGCACAAGTCCAGTCATCATCCTGATCGCGTACTTCATGAAACCTCCTGTAGCAGGTTAGGTTGGCTCTGCATTTCCTCGATTGCCTAAATATGCAATCAAATCTTTTACCACGCAAGCCCTATTTGGGTTTCACGGCACGGAATTTCACCGACCGCACGGCATCGATTGCTTCGGCCTGCAAGGACGCACTCATGCCCTCAATCCCGGCATCATAAGTTGTTTCCTGTAAGATTTCCACAGGGCTAAATCCCGTCTCACTGAGCATTTGCAAGTATTCGGAGCGCAACGATGCTCCCGCGACACACCCCACGTACGCTTCTACCGAGGATTTGAGTTCACGCGACAACTGCCGCGTCGTGACCAAATCCGAAACCACCAGTCTGCCCCCCGGTCTCAGTACCCGGTAGGCTTCGCGAAAGACCTGCGGCTTGTCCGTTGAGAGATTGATCACGCAATTGGAGATAATCAAATCCACCGAGTTGTCCGCAATCGGCAAGTGCTCAATCTCCCCCAGTCTGAACTCCACATTCGTCGCTTCGATCTCGCGTGCGTTAGATCGCGCTCGTTCGAGCATCTCGGCCGTCATATCGACTCCGATCACGCGCCCTTGCGGTCCCACCCGTTTGGCGGCGATGAACGCATCAAAACCCGCTCCGCTTCCAAGATCGAGCACCGTTTCACCCTCGCGAACATCGGCGTGTTCTAGCGGGTTTCCGCATCCCAACCCGAGATTCGCTCCTTCCGGAGCGGACTTCAAATCCTCCATCGTGTACCCGATATTCTGCGCAACCGTGTCGACATTCTGCGCCCCGCCGCAGCAGCTCGGCCCGCAGCAACCCCGTTCCCCTCGCGCCACCTCCCCGTATTTTTCCCGCACTACCGATCGAATGTTCTCTTTGGTCTCCATCTCATTCTCCTTTTCTGGAATAGTGGATTCTATCGTTCCTTCCACGCAGCGCGCCTCGCGAGGCCCCGCTCTATCTCTGTCGTCCCGGACTTCGCGCAA
>CAZGVT010000270.1:0-4510 GCA_964529255.1 uncultured Alphaproteobacteria bacterium
AATACACCACTATCAAGATGATGAAGCCACATGAGTACTTGCCGTAGGAAACACCTGGGTCGACGCCAGCCGGGCTTCGAATGGCCGTATCACGAAGCAAGAATTAGAGTTGATTCTACGGGAAAAAATAAGTACATTCCACGCTGACCCAATCGTAGGACTGCCGGCGCGGCAGGAAGGAAATGTAATCACATATTTTTGTTCTGTTTAGGGTGATTGCGGACGCCCGGTTTCGGAACATTTAACCCAGAGAGCCGATGACCAAAAAGCTCTACTCCCTGGCCCTGCTCGTAATGGCGGTATTAATCGCCACGACCGGGTGTGCGTCCGTATCTGCAACCTCCCACGCCGAAGGCGGGCAGCGTCAATCTCCGCGTGCCCGGGTCTTGTCGAGGCAATACGGAGAATTGAGTGAGCGCGAGAAATGGAGTCTCGCCCGGGAAGCCTATTCACAGGCGCTACATGAACAGCAGAAAAAGGACACCGAAGCTGCTTCAGAATTCTACGAAGCGACACTTGAGCTGTTAGGCAGTCTTGATTTGGCTTCGGTAGAGTTGCCCACCCAACGGGTCCTCGAATTTCAGCGAAAAGTCCTTGGCAGCTACGACAAGTTTCTCGCCTCAGTCGAGACACTTCCTCCTTCCGCCGGATCCGCGGTGGTTCTGGAAGCAATCCCGAGACCTGAGATCCCCGAGGAAGACAACGAGCTAACCGAGTCTCATTTTCCATCCAAACCGGATCCCAAAGGCGACGTCCCGAGCCCGGCTCCCGCGTTTGTTCGGGATCCGTTGCCCCCTGTTCCTATGACCAGGAATAGCTTGGTGAACGGTCAAGTGAATTTCTTCATGAACAAGGGGCGGAAAGTAATGCTCCGTTGGATGGAGCGATCGGCAAGAATCTTTCCGCGACTCCGTCCGATCCTGGCGGAAGAAGGCGTACCGGACGATGTGCTTTATTTGGCGATGATCGAATCCGGATTGAACCCGGAAGCCTATTCTTACGCACACGCCGCCGGCATCTGGCAGTTCATTCCCTCCACCGGGCGAATCTACGGCCTTCGAATTGAGCCGACTTACGACGAGCGACTGAACATCGAGTCGGCCACGCGTTCTGCGTGTCGCTATCTGCGAAAACTCCACGACGAGTTCGGAGACTGGTATCTTGCCTTTGCGGCTTACAACTGTGGCGAGGGCCGCGTTGCCAAAGAGGTCAGGCGTAGCCGGACTCAGAACTACTGGGGGCTGAATCGACTTCCGCGTCAGACGCGGAATTACGTGCCTGCGTATCTGGCCACGCGTACGATTTGCGAGAATCCGGAGCAATACGGATTTCCTCCCCTGCCTCCGGAGGTGCCGTTTGAGTGCAAGCGGATCTGGGTAGACGAATGCCTGAATCTTGAGGATGTGGCGCGCGCGGCGGGAGTGGATCACTATGCCGTGCGCGAGCTGAATCCTGAATTCCGTCGCGGGACAACTCCCGGGCGCGGCTCGGTGATGGTCAGACTCCCCAACACAGCGCACGACGATTTTGAAGTGCGGCTGGCGTCTCTACCAAAGCGTGCGATCGATCCAACGACGATCCACCGCGTTCGCAAGGGCGAGACACTCAAGGCAATTGCCGGTAGATATGGGGTGAGAACGAGCGACATCACGTCCATGGCCGAGAATCGGTCTGTGAAGTGGAAGAAGTTGAAAATCGGACAGGAGATTGTGGTTCCGGTCCCCACCGCGACCGCGAGCACCGCAGAGCAGATGGATGGTAGACAAGAGTCAGCGGCGCATGTCCAGCAGGCGTCCGCGCCCCGTGAGTCGCACGAGATTGTCTACACCGTGCATCGAGGGGAGACTCTGGGGCGTATCGCGCGGCAGCTTGGAGTGTCGGTCGATGAGATCTGCCGTCAAAATCGGATTAAGAATCCGAACCAGATCGAACCGGGACAAAAACTCGTCGTGAAAGTGGACGGTGGCGCGGTCACGGAACCGACCAAACAGGTCGCATCGAAGACCGCGCCTGCGAAGACCAAGCAGACGTACCGGGTTCGTGCAGGTGATACGGTTTGGTCCATCGCCCGGGCTCATGGCACGAACACGGATAGTATTCTCCGCTGGAACAGCCTTAAGAAATCGTCACGCATCTACCCCGGGCAGCGACTTGTGGTAGGATGGCAGTGAATTGATGATAAGACCTCCCGCTCTTCGATCAGAGCGGGGGATGGACACGATACACCCAAGCTTGCCCCACACGTCCCCGGGGATCCGGTCACTACTTTATTTCCGTCGTCTCCCATCTTTTAGAGAGGGCTTATGACGAAGCAGGATCTTGTGGATCGTCTTGCTGAGGGTATAGGTATGCCCCGCGCAGAAGTGCAAGCGGTCGTCGATGGATTTCTGGCACTGGTCATGGAATCCGTGGCATCGGGTGATCGAGTTGAACTCCGGCGATTTGGAGTGTGGAAGCCGGTCTTCCGAAAAGGGCGAATGCTCAGAACACCGGATGGTAATCGCGAAGTCGAAGTTCCGTCGCGTTCGACTCCGGTCTTTGTCCCGGCGCGCGAATTTCGCGATCGACTTCTGGAAACCTCTACTACCAAAACGAATTAATTTCTGTTTATTGCATTTTGTGAAATAACCTGTCACGGCACGATGTTGTCTGTGACGCAACAAGAGGAGAACTGCACTTGCCCTGCGGAAGGAAGCGCAAGCGCCATAAGATGGCGACCCACAAGCGTAAGAAGCGCCTGCGCAAGAACCGGCACAAGAAGAAGATTCGTTAATCACTTCGACTTGAGAAAATCATGACCCGCTTACGGGTTGTGCCGAGACGGATTTCTGGAGCGGGCCTTGTTTCGATAAGGCCCCTCCGCATTTGTAATGGTTTAATTCTGCCCCATCAAAACCGCTGCACCTGGAACGCATGACGACGGAACAGATCTACACCGTCAGCTCAGTCACGCGGGAAATCAAGCGAGTAATCGGCACGACGTTCGGAACGATCTGGGTCGAAGGCGAAGTGTCGACGTTCAAGCGGCACACTTCGGGACATTGCTACTTCATTCTCAAGGATGAAGGTGCGCAACTTTCCTGCGCGATGTGGCGGGGCAACGCGAGTCGCGTGAACTTCGAAGTAAGGGACGGGACAAAAATTCAGGCGATGGGCAGCCTTGAGGTCTACGAACCTCAGGGAAAGTACCAGCTTATAGTCAGCGTGCTGCGTCCCATCGGTGTCGGCGAACTGCAGCGACGGTTTGAAGCTCTCAAGTCCAAGTTGCAGGCAGAGGGATTGTTCGAGCCATCGCGGAAGCGGCGGATTCCCTCATTCCCGTTGACCGTGGGAATCGTCACTTCGCCCACGGGAGCGGCGGTTGAGGACATGAAATCAGTCGCCGCAAGGCGCTGGCCGGCTGCTCGGTTGATTCTGGCGCCCGTGCGCGTTCAGGGCGAGGGAGCGGCCGAAGAGATTTCTGCGGCGATTCGCAAATTCAATAGCAGTACAATTTGCGATGTGCTCGTGGTAGGCCGAGGGGGGGGATCGATCGAGGACCTTTGGGCGTTCAATGAAGAGGCAGTGGCACGAGCCATTTATGAGTCGAGAATCCCCGTTGTCTCAGCGGTGGGACATGAGGTGGACTTCACGATTAGCGACTTCGTCGCCGACCTGCGTGCCCCAACACCTTCGGCGGCGATGGAATTGATCCTTCCCGACGGCGAAGAGATACTGAAACTGCTTTCGAGGCAACGCCTGCGCCTGAATCGGGCGATGAGCGATGAATTTCGCTACCTGCGCACAAGAGTCGAATCACTGACCTCCCACTACGCATTTAAGCATCCCCAAAACCTTGTGATTGCTGCCGCTCAACGCGTGGATGACTTGCAATCCCGGCTGCTTCGCGCATTGATTATCTCCATGCAATCTCGCCGCGAGTCGCTGCTTAGAGTAGGCCAATTGCTTGCAGCTTTACGTCCTCATGCGATTCTTGAACGCGGATACTCGATTGTTCGCGACGGTCACGGCCGGCCTGTGCGGGACGGATCGACTCTCTCTGTTGGAGAGATTGTCTCATTGGAGTTTGCCCGCGGGGGAGGCGAAGCGGAGATTAGAACATTGAAGAGTACGTCATCGTGACGAAGCAATCCACTACTCGACCCGAACCCGAGTCCTTTGAGGCGGCACTTGCGGAGATCGAGCTGCTTGTCGGCGAGCTTGAAGCGGGCAACGTGCCGCTCGAGCGCTCACTGGAGGCGTTCGAGCGCGGGAAAAAACTGCTCGAATTCTGTGAGCGAAAACTGCGAGCCGCCGAACAGTCAATCCGGCAGCTTGGCGGAGAGAGTGAGAATGAGTCGTCACCGAGTTAGATTCCGGAGGGGCCAGTGATTCTCGGGCTGATGGGGAATCTCGACAGACCCCGTTTTCGCGAGTTGCTGCCGGACTTTATCGCGGAGCTGCGGCGCCGAAAAGTCTCCTTTGTGCTTGATATTTCCGCGGCAGACGGCTTGAGTCTGCGAACAGACGA
>CAZGVT010000271.1:0-4494 GCA_964529255.1 uncultured Alphaproteobacteria bacterium
GTGATCGGAGTCTTACCAAGCGCCTTGGAGAATTGCACGATGGTTTCGTGCGTCTCGTCGGATGTTGCCAGACCACGAATGACCTCGATCAGTTGCATGAGCGGCACGGGGTTCATAAAATGCATGCCGATCACATTGCCGGGACGCTTGGTGGAGCCGGCGATCTGCGTAATTGAGATGGTTGATGTGTTGGAGGCGAGGATCGCATCCGCCTTGCACAGGCTGTCAAGCTCGCTGAACAACTTCGCCTTTACCGCCGGGTCTTCAACGACTGCTTCCACTACCAGATCGGCCTTAGCTGCGTCCGTGAGTGTCAGAGAACCACGGATCCTACCGAGAGTGGAGGCCTTTTCCTCGGCAGACAGTTTACCTTTCTCAACCATTCGGGATAGGTTCTTGTCGATGGTCGCCAACCCGCGTTTCAGCGGAGCGTCGGCGGCCTCGATCAAATGTACGGCGCAACCGTACTGCGCGCAGACATGGGCGATTCCATTACCCATAGTTCCCGCGCCGATGACGGCAACAGTTTGGATACTCATATAGAGGAGTTTCTGTTATGGTGTTAACACGCGCCAAATTGAATTTGGTGCGCGGTGCTTTTCAAAAGTTATCCCGGCGGCCGCTGCTTCCGGTCTCAGTCCGCAACCCATTGACCCTTCCAACGGATGGGCGGTTACCTGCAGCGTGGTGTCGTTCTGAGTGTACTCGATCCACAGATTGTCCTGCGCAATGCGCGCACCGGATGCGTCTTCGCATAGGACGGCGCCGGCGTTGATTCGAAGCAGCCCGTCATTCGATGCCGCGCGATACTCGCCACTCCCGGCGGCAATGGCGAGATCAACCCGGTATTCTTGGAACATCCGACACACCTGCCGGCGCAACGCCAAATCCGATTCCGGTTGCCCTTCGCGGACCCCCGCTCCCAAGCCTACATGCGAGCCGTCATCCAAGGTATCGGGAAGATACCAAAGTTGATCGTGCGATATTGCAAGGAGAGGGATCGAGGGAGCTTCCGCGCGAAAAAATGCCAAAGTGGAATCGAGCCATGAAATCTGCCCGGTCTTGAAGCTCCATCGATCCGTGCGATAGATCGATATGACTGCCAGATCCTTTTTCGATCCCGTACCTATGACAAGGAGGTAGTCTCCATACGGGGAGCGCGGCAATGGCTGCGAGTGTTTGGTCAATGGCTGAACTCGCAGTCTCATTTGCTCGAGGTAAAATGAGTCGTAAAGTCGGACGCCGTATTCCCAAGTTCCCTCGTAGGCCGTGCGACCCGCCATAAGGCTGTCAGCGGATGCGGCGACATCTTTCGGCAGATAGTATTGCTCGTCGAATCCTCCCGGAGTGGCAAACAGGGCGGGGCCGGGAGTAAAAGGCCAAAGCTTCAGCGGGTTTTCCGGCGAGCTGAAAACCGTTCGATAGTCATTGAGTACCGCGTCGGGCCGTCCGGCGATACCGTTTCGGTGGTCGAGAACGTTTCCGGCGATGAGAAAGAGCCTCGGTGCATGCTTCTTCGCGTCGCGCAGCAATGCACGATGAGCGGCACTTGAACCGCGGGGTTCACCGTAGATGCAAATTGTGATCGGATCGCGGGCCAGAGTGGCGCCGCCAAACAAACACAGCAGCGCAAAGATCAGCAGTCGTCTCAGAGCATTTCCACGGCGAGCGAAGTCGCTTCACCGCCTCCGTTGCAGATGCCGACAACTCCCTTCTTACCTCCGGTCTCTCGCAGTGCGCTCAGCAATGTGATGAGGATCCGGCACCCGGATGATCCAATCGGGTGCCCCAGCGCTACGGCGCCGCCCCAGATATTCACTTTGCTCGCGTCAAGTCCAAGCAATCTCATGTTGACGATTCCGACAACGGCAAAGGCCTCGTTCAACTCAAACAGATCGACCTCGGAACTCTTCCAGCCGACTCGGCGGAGCAGTTTCTCTACTGCGGGAGCCGGTGCCGTGGTAAACCACTCCGGTTCCTGACTGTGAGTGGCATAGCCGACGATTCGAGCGATTGGTTTGAGATTGCGGCGCGTCGCCTCCTCGTGAGACATGATTGCAACTCCCGACGCTCCATCGTTGATCTTCGAGGCGTTGGCTGCAGTGATCGTACCTTCCTTGTCGAATGCGGGTCTCAGCGAAGAGAGTTTCGAATAATCGACTTTACCCGGTTCTTCGTCTTCCGATACCGAAGTTTCGCCTTTTCGCGTCTTGATGATCACGGGGACGATCTCGCCTTTGAACTTGCCGGCTTTCTGCGCCGCATTTGCACGCTGATAGGATTCCACCGCGAACGCATCCTGCTCTTCGCGGGTGATCTTCTTCTCGCGCGCACAGACTTCGGCACAATTCCCCATGTGGATGTTCTTATAGGGATCCCACAGACCATCTTTTACCATGCCGTCTATCAGTTCGCCGTGTCCGAGGCGGTACCCGTCACGCGCATGATCCAGATAGTAGGGAGACAGAGACATGTTCTCCATGCCGCCCGCAATGGCGATTTTGGACTCACCAAGTTGTACGCTCTGCGCCGCGCACATTACCGCTTTGAGTCCGGATGAGCAGACTTTATTGACGGTCCAGGCCGACGTCGTCGTGGGGATGCCGGCATACACGGCGGCCTGTCGCGCCGGTGCCTGACCAATATTCCCCTGCAATACCTGGCCGAGGATGACCTCATCAACCTCTCCGGGCTCCAGTTTGGAGCGCGTGAGGTTTTCTTTGATAACATGTGCAGCCAGCATCGGTGCAGGCACCGCCGCCAGCGCACCGTTGAACGATCCGATCGGCGTTCGAGCCACGGATACGATAACCGGAGTCAGCGGGTTCATTGAAACAGATTCCTTAGATGTTCAATTTATTGAAGTGGAGCTCGCCCGTAGCGGTGTTGGTCAAATAGCCTGCGCGACTATAAGGCGCGTGGACGAACAATAAGAGCATTTTTTCCTGCATTACCTTGTCGAGGACGCGACGTTTAGATTCGCGGAGTTCGGCAGGGTCGATGTCGTAAGACATTCCGGCGGTGAGCGGTAATTGAGACGGAGTCGGAATCAAGTCAGTCAAATAGACGGCGGTCGCTCCTGGTTCCGTGCCGATGTAAACGACCTGTAATCCCGAACTGTGACCACCGACCAGCTCCACCCGAATTCCCGAACTGATTTCCGCTTTACCGTCCAATTGATGGAGGACTCCGAGGCTCGACAATGGTTCAAAGTCATCGGCGATGTAACCATCATCACCGCCAAGCAGCGACCAGCGCGCAGCTTCGAGTTCCTTGCGCTGCACGTAGTACTTTGCCCGGGGAAAGGTCGGGACCAGCGTTCCGCTCGCATCATAACTGGTTGACGCGCCGCAGTGATCCCAGTGAAGGTGAGTCAATATCACCGTATCAACTTCGACACGGCTCACACCGAGGCTATCGAGCTGCCCGAACAGCTTTCGCGGCCACTCCAACCGGTAATGCCGATAGCGGTCGCCCAACAGCTTGTCCCCTGTGCCGGGGTCGACCAGAATCGTTCTGCCATGACCACGAATCAGAAGGCTGTTGAAGCCGATGAGGATTCGCGGCCGCTTTCGACCGGACTTTTCCCCTGTGAAATCGGTTGCTTTCAGCTCGAAGCGACCGTCTTCGATCAGGTCCAATCGAAAGCCGCCGAGTTCGATCATTCAGGCTTAGCCCTTCGCGTCGCCGAGCAGCGTGCGCGCGATGACCAATCTCTGAATCTCCGACGTGCCTTCGCCGATTTCGCAGAGCTTCGCGTCGCGGAACATGCGCTCGACGGGATACTCGCGGACGTAGCCGTAGCCGCCGTGCAGTTGAATCGCTTGCAGCGTCACGCGAGTCGCCACTTCACTGGCGTAAAGTTTCGCCATTGCGGCTTCGGCAATGAAATGCTCGCCGGAGTCCTTGAGGCGGGCGGCGTCAAAAACGAGATGACGCGCAGCGACAATCTGAGTGTACATGTCCGCGAGCTTGAACTGAGTCGCCTGAAAGTCCGCGACTCGCTGGCCGAACGCCTTGCGGCCTTTCACGTACTCCAAGGTCGTCTCGTAAGCACCCTCTGCAAGTCCCAATGCCATCGCGCCGATGGAGATGCGTCCGCCGTCGAGGATCGTCAGCATCTGCTTAAAACCCTCACCCTCTTTGCCAAGCAAATTCTCACGCGGGACCTTTACGTCACGAAAATGCAGCACGACGGTGTCGGAACCGCGAACACCGAGCTTGCGTTCGCGCTTGCCGATCTCGAAACCGGGCCAGTCCCTCTCAACGATAAAGCAACTTATGCCCTTCGTACCCTTGCCTTTTTCGGTGACAGCGCTGATCGTATAATAGTTGGCGCGGCCGCCGTTTGTACAGTAGATTTTCGTCCCGTTTAGCAGGTAGTGGTCGCCGGACAACACTGCGGTGGTTTGCGTGGCTCCGGCATCGCTCCCGGCTTGAGGTTCCGTCAGTCCAAAGCCGCCAAGAGTCTTTCCGCTGCAAAGATCGGGCAGA
>CAZGVT010000272.1:0-4491 GCA_964529255.1 uncultured Alphaproteobacteria bacterium
TAAGGCCGCGCTAACCCGGCTCGGCGAAACATGACAACTTACTTTCGGGAATCACCGTACCGGTGCACCGAACGACTGAGCCCCGCTTGAAACGCGGGGCTCGTTTGTAGTCCATTCTACCACTGCACTACTCAGTCATCACTCACCGCCGTCAATACCATGTTGACATCGGAGCTTTCATCCTGCTTGAGCGCGTTCGGGCCACTGATCGCGCATGTCGTGAGCGTTGCCGAGGATTCCGCTTTCAACCGAATGCCGCCGGCCTCGTTTTCTCCGACTGCACCATTGGTCAGCATCAGCTTCGAACCGGCCACAAAAATTCCCCAGCCGAACTCCCCCGATTGATCTGAGACCGCGATATTGGTCAACACTCCCTCGCTGCCCCGCGCGAGAAAAATCCCAATTCCTATATTGTCGGCAACCGCCATGTTGGTCATGGCGACGTCGGCTTGCTGCGCGTAAATGACTGCATGGTCCCCCTCACACTCATTGTCCGAGACGGCGCCGTTGGTGAGGACCGCACTCCCGCCGATCAGATACATTGCCGCGCCGTGTCCTTCCGAACGGCATTCGGTAATCGCGAAATTGGTCAGCCGCAGCTCCGTACCTTCGGAGTAGATCGCGCCGCCCTGCCCTTCATCCGTTACAACATCCGTGATCACAAAATTCTGCATGCGACAATGCTCTTCGGCCTTGATGAACCGCAATCCGCGCCATTCGCCTTCGCCCTCGTCACCGGCTGCAAAGATCACATGATCATCGCTCTCGCCAATCACTTCGAGTGTGCCGTATACGGATAGTGAATAGTCGCCTTCAAATATCACCTGCGCGTCTCGCTCTATTCTTAGCTTTGAGCCGGAAGGGACCTCGACATCCCCGTAGATCTGATACGGGCTCCCGGTCCGGGTCCAGGTGCCCTGAACTCCGCCTCCAGTCACAGCGGTGGGTCCGCCCGCCAGCGCCAACCCCACCCAGAGCTGGACTGCGAGTACTAAAATCATATTTTTCACGATGTAACTCCTGTCGTAATCGGATGCCTTCTACCTGATGGACTGAGCGATTCCCCTGATTGTTTCACGTTCCGGGCGCGCCCGCTATTTCTCCTCGGCCCGCAGTCCCAGCATTAGGTCGATACCGGTGCGATTAAGCTCTTCATCCGTGCCGCTGCCTACGGTGATGCCCATTCGAGGATCGCACGGCAGATTCTCCTTTGGGATCGTCGCTCCATCAACTTCGATCGAGTAGACACCAGGTTTCATGTCTGCGAGGAAATATGATCCGTCAGAGTAGGTAATCGACTCTTGAACGACATTGCCCGAATCGTCACGGCAGATCACGCGCACCGAACCCATCGGCACGAGCGCCGCGCTATCCGACACATCCGGCGCGTACACGATTCCCGTAATCGAGCCAAGCTTGGTGATGCCCAACCGGATCGGCGTCAGATTACCCGGTTCCAACCGGCCTCTCTGGCTTCCTCCGGTTGCCGTGTAGTCCACGGGCAGATTCAAGGGATTTAGGCTGACCCGCATTTGTCGACGCTGAGAATTTCCCGGCAAAAGGAATTCGCCATGCCTGCCCGAGACGGCTTTGCGACCCCCATCGCCTACGACTTCGATTCCCTCAACTCCAGTCTCCCCCGGATCCAGATGGCCATTTCCGTTTCCGTCAGTGAAAACTCTGCCCTTGATGCCACCATTTGTAGGATTGATTCTGGATGCCGGAATCAGGTACGGCCTTCCCCCGGAGAAACTGATCACCGGCTCCAATCTCAGCCCCACCGAGAATATCCATTCGTTGTCCAGATATCTCGCGAACGCCGACAACCGATTGGATCCGGTCCGCTCAAAATAATACTCCGGCTGAAACTGAAAGTAATAAGACTCCGCCGTCCAATCGTACCCGGTCTCGTGCCGCCAGTGCCAGTGGTTGGTTTCGGATGCCTGCAGAGTGTGCGAGAACCGGGTTAACTCGCGGAATTCACTACTGGAGTGTTGTAGTGCCAGCCGGCCCTGCTGCATCAGCTTGCGCGAGAGCTGCACGAACCAACTGGGTCTGGCGGTTGAAGACGTGTTCGGCAGATTCAAACCGCGCAGCAGGTCTTTGGCTCTGCGCTCCTGCAACTCGTCTCCGGCTGCGATGTTTCCGGTCAACTCAGCCACTCTCAGCAATGTAGAGGTTATTTCGACTTTTCCCAGGTAACGCGCAGCAAATGTGGTGTCCGCATTCCCCGGATAACGGAAAGTTTCCTGAAAGCGATTGCCACTTACGCGAATATTCGATCGCGGCAACACTCGTGGCACGGGAAAACTCAAGTAGCTCCAACTCTGATGAACCGTTCGCGTCGAAGATTCCTCGATATTGTCCCAGATCTCGCCGTGCGTGAAATTAAACCGCAACCGCCGGGTGAACTCAAACCGCGCATTAACGGCATAGCCTTCGCGGTCCTGAAGCTCCGCATTCGAGCCGTTGTAATACCCCGAATCATAGTGCAACAAAGTGGGTTCCAGCCGCAGCCATTTCCCAAAAAAGAGTTTCATCTCCGCTCGCCCTGCAAACCGCTTCTCGCCCCACTCAACCTCGGAGTAGGGAATTGACGGTATCGCTACAGTGTCCTCGATTGCGCGGGGAAGCAAGTTGGGATCGACACGAGTCTCTGCAAATCCAAATTCCGCCGACAGGGTGTGGGCGCGCAAGAACCTCATGCGTGATTCCAAAAGGCCATGCCGGCTCTCGCGAGGAATAATTGTCGTACGCCTCGCCGTCGAATCTTGAAGCGCAACGTCGAGATCAAAAGGAACTCCGTGCTCGGATTGGGACATGTAACCGCCGCCAACCGACCAGAACGGAGCAAGACCGAAAATCATTCGACCGCCGCCAATCTGTCCTTGTGTCTTCCAGAATCTTGGGGTCGTGAATCTCCGCGCTCCACCGAGCGCACCAAACAATAATTGACCGCGCCCAATGAGTTCGCTCGTGCCGGCCGGTTCGGAAATCTCTTCAATGACGGTACCATCAGGCTGAGTGATCACGACGCGAAGCTCGGTAACGCGGTCCTTGGTGACGGCGATCTCCTCAAACAAGTAGCGGCCGGTAGCGGAGTCCGTGTCCAAAGGCACCGAGACAATCTGTTCAGTCACGTAGTCGCCGTTTACATAGAGCTCGACCGTACTGCCGAGCGCGGCAAGTCCTGAAGCTCGCTCCCGATATGTAAACAGCGTCCGGCGACCGAAGTTCGTGTCATCGCGCTCACGGTCGGACTGCGACATACCTAAGAGGCCGGTCGCGTGCATTCCAACCGCGGATGCGGACGGGTACATAAGATTGCTGAATGTGATCTGCACGTCGCCTAGGGTTGTTTCCATGTCGCCGATGCGGTGCGTAATCCCAACCCGGTCGAGAATCGGCTCCTCTTCGAAATCCCGTCCCGATTGCCGAATCATCAGCGAGTATCTTCCACCGCCAAGGCGTCCCCATGCTCCGAGGGTTTTCTGCATCTGAAGATAGTCCTTGTTCGCCTGTGACGCGCGAATCCCCGGGCGCAACATGTGCAGAGCTGGATCCCCCAGTCGTGACGGCCCGGTTGGAATCGATTCAGGTAGCTGCGAGATCGCCTCCTCGAGCTTTGATTTCTGTCTTCGCTTCGACTTGCCGCGACCGCTTCGCGCTGCAGCGTCCGTCGCCCAAACAGGGTAAACGGAGGTCGACTTGCCTAAGTAGGCATAAGCGATCTCGTCCCAGTTCATCTCCAGCTTCAGCAACGCGGCGACTTCGACGTCCGGTAGAAACAGATCTACCGTACCGGTAAAATCGGATGCTCCATAGTGGAATTCGGTGGCATAAGGCTCATACTCCCCTGACAATATGACTCCGTCGTTAAGACACACCGAAATGCGCTCCACTCCCCGCCATTCGATGACCAAAGAGTCCTTTGGTTCCGTTACAATCAGCCCCAACTCGGTTGCGAGCCGCTTCATCGGAACAAATCGCTGCGTATCGGAAGGCATGAAGATTTCAAGGTCGCCGATCATCAGGCGGTAATTGGGCTTCTCACCGTCAAGTTTGAAGCCCACAATCGTGGTCGGGATTACCTCCGCCTTCAATGGGACAACCGCTATAACAAAGAGTAGCGCAAGCAGAGTAGAGATCGAAAACAAAAATCCCGGAGCCGATGCTTTCCTCACATCGACAACGGGACCAAGGCAGGCTATGTGCGCCCTGTGGCGCAGCCTAAGGTTTCTCTTCGCCCGGCTCAGTATTGTCTCTCTGATCCCCTTCTGGAAGTGCCTCTGGTATCTCCACACGGGTCGTGCCGCTCAGAGTCGTATTATCGCGTTCCGATGTATAGGTAATGCTGAACTGATACTGACCGGGTGCAACTTCCGGCGGAATCACCGCGGGAAAGTACCGCTGCGATCCCGGAAACAAAGACAGCCGCGCCGTCTCTCCCTGGAACACAACCGTACCCGCATCATCCGTAAGCGTGAACTG
>CAZGVT010000273.1:0-244 GCA_964529255.1 uncultured Alphaproteobacteria bacterium
GATGTCATTGGCAACGGCGACGTAGGCCTCGCCCATTCCAACGGCGCGGCAGCTCGGACTGATCTTGAGGAATTGCACTCCGGCAGTTCCAACTTTAGCCTGTGCAAAGGAGAGCTGCGGGAGCAGAACAAAGGCCGCAGCGAAGGCGAGGATTAGCCATCGCATCATGGATAGGTCCTTCCGGCGATGAATTCCGGCGGCGGATGGACCAGCCGTCCGGAAAATATGTCGAGGGCTGCAGTTC
>CAZGVT010000273.1:254-4481 GCA_964529255.1 uncultured Alphaproteobacteria bacterium
TGGTCGGTCAGCGGATAATAACGAATTTACCGGTCTCGATCTGATAGCCGTTTCCGTCCGTGAGGTCTTCGACGGAGAACAGATAGATACCGGAAGCGACTTGTTGTCTGTTGCGGGAATTCAAATCCCAGCGCTCGGATGTCATGGAAGCCCACTGGCTGCGATCTCCGTCCACGTTGTGGGGCACGATTTGCACAAGGTCCCCGGCGGTGGTGAAGATACGAATCAAACAGCGTTCAGGCAAATTTACAAATTCGATGCGGCGGTCCTGTTGGGAGTAAAATTCACTGGTGCCGTCATTCTGATTCTCCCAACTGATGCCGAGATTCGCCGCGGTGTAGTCCTGATAGGCGCGATAGGGATTCGGTACCACACGGACTTTTTCATTGGCATTGCCCGCCGGAGCGAGCAGCGCGGCATTCGCCGAGGGCCGCGTGGCGAGCGAACCCAGCCCCGATTTCGGATCTCCGAAGTCAAACGCGCTGACCGAATAGTAGACCGGGGCGAGGGCGTGAGCGGGAATCTGATAAGAGTAGGTCGAGTCATTCAGAATGAGCGCATCCAAACCCGTGTTGTCACCGACCGGTTTCAGAATTCCGGTGACTCCCTCAATCAGCGTGTCGACGCTGAGCGTCTCGGGACGTGTCGTGACAATCGGGTATGTCATCATCGAATCCGTTGGAGAGAAGTAAGAGAAATCGATGATGTCAAATTGGTCAAGCAGGGAGAAGTTCGTGTCCAGCGGACTTGCTCCGCGGTGAATGCGGTAGCCTTCAAAGTCCTGCACACGCGAGAATGGATCGACGTATTCAGGATTCTCCGACGACGACTTTGACCAGTAAAGCGCGACTTTTTCCGGGAACAACTCATAACCCAATCCACCGATCCAGCAATCTCCGTTGCGAGCGCTTGTCACCTGACCGCCGGAATGGGATGCGGAGTTGAGGACGCCCGTCATGCAATGTAAGAGCACGGGGAGCGGAGGCGGAGGCGGACCGGTGAAATCGGGCAGTCCGTCGCCCATATCGAGTCGCCGGTTGCCGCTCATCCAGCCCATATCCCAATAGCGGAGTTTCGGGTGCTGGTAGTACATGTCCTCAGGGAGAATGAAATCCTCGGAGCCGGCACCGCCGCTCTCGGCGAACAGATAGATATTCTGAACGTTGTCCTCAAGACCGTTTCTCTCGGTACCGTCCAAATCGGGGCCGTGGTAGTAACCGACAAACAATCCGCCATCACCGTATTGAGTCGTGCCCTTCCAGTAATAGACCGCAATGCTGTCAATGTAATTCCGGAAGCCCGAGGGCGGATCGATGTAGATACCGTCGGTGCCGACGTCTTCTCCATACCATCCATCGCCCGTGTCCAGCACGCCGTCACCCTGGGAGCCGTCAGCATCGATAGTCGCGGGATCGCCATCGCGGCCCCAGTCGTGTTGCGGCGTATCGATCATCCGGTTGTCGTACACATCCTTCGCCCAGCGAGCATTTTCCCGCAAGTCAGTGAAGTCAAACAGGCTCGAGTCGATTTCGTTAGGGTCATTCTGCGGGCGATTGACATCGTGAAAATTCTCGCCACCGACATAAGCGATAGTCATATTGAACTTCTCGCCCGGATTCAAACGATAGATCCAGCGGCCCGTCTGGTCTTGATAGTCTCGAATCCCCAGCGGTCCCCATGACAGCAGATAGCGCGTATCAAATCCGTTGGCGATGTCTTCCTGCTCCGGCGACGGATCGCAGACGCTCCATGCTTCGAAGCTCGTATCGCCTGTCGCCGGATCAATGACCGGCTGCGGATCCGCTTCTTCGATGTTGTCGACAATCACCTGATCGAAATCGAATTCTTCATTCGACAGCACCTGGTATTTCCGGTCGTCTCCCATCGGCGTGCCGAAGAAGCAGGTCCAGTACATCGGGTTGTCGGCGCTCTCAGTTCGGCTGGCCCAAGTGGGGCCGTAATCGAGCTGGACGTCGCTGTTGGAAATCCACCAGTTGAAGGAGGTCTCCAGACGCGGATTCGGACCGCGAATGACACGGGTTCCGGTGACGTTCCGGTATTCAAGTGGACCACTGGTCTCGTCGGCGCGGCGGCCGTCGTTATCGGCGATCCACGCCACGTCTACCGGAATCCGCAGCGTATCGCCAGCGGGGGTGATTTCTTCGGCTTCGCGCAAGAATCCGCAAACATCGTCGGTATGCTGCTGTGCGATGGCCTGTGAACCCACGTCGGCGTCCACATACAATCCGACGAACAGGTTCTTGAGAAAGTTCGACGCGATGTTTTCAATCTCGTAGTCGATCAGAATAAAATCTTCCGCGAACGCCTGACTGAAGGCATACGACGTTTGAGTTACCTTGATGCCCAGCGGTCGATGGGGCCCGTCAATCGGGTCGTCCTGAAGCCAGAAGCGATCACGCAGCGTATCGGAATACACGGCAATGAAATCCTGATCGGAGACGGCATCCGGATGCGTTACCGGAGTTCCAAAGCAGTTACTCGCGCCCGGTCGATTGGATCGTTCGATGATACGGTCCAGCACGCCTTCACCGGGATACATTTCGTTGACCGCGGGGTTCAGCCAGCCATCCGTACCGACGGAAACTCGCTTGGTCTCGAACCCTTCTTCCACGATCAGCGCACCGATCCAAAGCCCGGCCTGATACAAATAGTTAACCTCGCTACCGCACGGATATTCGCACTGCGATGCCCAGTTGCCGGGAGGACAGGGATCCGTCAGAGCATCATCCTGAGTCGGATCGGAGTTTCCGAAGTATCCGAAGTTGGTGATGTTCATGCACATCTTGCCCTTGTCGTGGATCCGGTTTTCCACCTGCGGGTTTGCGACCGTGGGCCGAACCGGACCGCGCGCGCGACCCGGATCATAGGGACCCGGCGCCGCGACCGCGGATTGAACAATCGCGAATCCGCCGATCAGAAGGCTGGACCAAAGGCGAGCGAAACGACTCATAGAAGCTTTCCCATGTTGCGACTCAGAGCCTGCTTATCGAATGACGACAAATTTCCCGATTTCGAGTTGATGACCGTTGCCCTCCGTGAGGTCCTCTACGGAGAAAAGGTAGATACCGGAGACGACTTGTTGACGGTTGCGCGAATTCAAGTCCCAGCGTTCGGACGTCAGCGACGCCCACTGGCTGTTGTCACCTTCAACATTGTGAGGCACAATCTGAACCAGATCCCCGGCGACGGTGAAAATTCGAATCAGGCACTTTTCAGGAAGGTTGACGAACTCCAGGCGGCGATCCTGCTGCGAATAGAAGTCCCGCGTACCGTCGTTTTGATTTTCCCAACTGATTCCCAGATTGGCGCGCGTGTAATCCTCGTAAGCACGATACGGATTCGGCACGACGCGAACCTCTTCGCCCGGGTTACCCGCCGGCGCAAGCAAAACGGCGTTGGCGGAGGGTCGGGTGGCGAGCGGAGCCAGGCCGGAGCGCGGATCACCGAAATCGAACGCCGTCACTGCATAGTACAGCGGCGCGAGCGAATGCGCGTCGATCGGGAACGCGTAAGTGGAGTCGTTCTGGCGTATCGCGTCAAGTCCGGTGTTTTCTCCGACCGGCTGCAGATAGCCGATAACACCGTCGATCTCAATGGTCTGCGCCAACGTATCCGGATTATTCGTCACCACCGGGAACGTCATCAGCGAGTCGGTATCCGAGTAGTATGCGAAGTCGATAACGTCGAACTTGGCGAGCAGTGAGAAGGAGCTGTCCAGCCGGTTGGTTCCGCGGTGGACCATATACCCTTCAAAGTCAAACACGCGCGAGAACGGATCAATGTAACCACTCGCCTCCGAAGACGTTGTCGACCAGCGCAATATGACTTTTTCATCCTGCAATTCGTAACCCAGCCCGCCGATGAAACAGCCGCCGTCGGGACTCGTTCGCACTACTCCTGAGATGTGCGCGGTCGCATTCTGCGTATTTGGCACGCAGTGCATTAGCGCCGGAATCGGCGGAGGTGGCGGTCCGGTGAAGTCAGGCAGCCCATCGCCGAGATCAAGCCGGCGGTTGCCGTTCATCCAGCCCATATCCCAGTAGCGCAAACGCGCATGCTCGTAATACAGATCTTCGGGAATAATCAGGTCTTCGGTCCCGTTGCCGCCGGTCGAGGGGAAGAGATACGTATTGAAGACGTCGTCGATCACACCGTCTCGCTCGCCTTCATCCGCAATCTCGACCTGCCGAACGACGTGCAGGCCCG
>CAZGVT010000274.1:0-4477 GCA_964529255.1 uncultured Alphaproteobacteria bacterium
ATGCCCAACCGGTCGGCGATTTGTGCTGTATGGTCACTGCTGCAATCATCCGTCAAAATAAATTCCTGTATGCAGCCCGCGGGAATCGAAAGAAACGTGCGTTCGAGTGTCAACTCCGCGTTGTACGCCGGCATGATACAGACCACCTTGCGGAATTCCCGCGGTGGGCGTTCATTCAAGTTGTCAATCGACGGTCGCGGCAAGGGCAGCCTCTCGTACGTTACGGAAATACCGGATACACAACATAGTATAACCTGCCTTCGCCGGCACCGATCGGCGCGGGATCGGACCACTCCGCCGCCACCACCGTTGCCGCAACAGTGCCGGCATTGTGCGGTGCGCTTAGATCCGCCAGCTTGCAAATCCGGTAGCCCGTCGCCCCGGCAACCGAAGTCCAGCGAAGTGTTACAGAAACTCCCTCGCGCAACACCGTCAGATTCTCGACCGGATCTGCCAGAGCGTGATCCAGAAAACCCGTCAGCACGGCTTCCATGCTTGCGCGGAGTGCAACGGGCTCAGCGCGATAGGAGCGAAGCGACAAAAATACAAAATTGTAAGGCGCGTCGATTGCCGGGCGCGAGGCCGCACCGATGATGGCACCCTCCGTGAGATTGCGGCGGAACAGCGGATATACCAGCGGACTCGGGGTCAGGGTCAACTCAGGACAGAGAGACATCGTAGAGCCTGTGATCTTTCCAAAATCCGTCAAGCCTGGATGCTCAGCGCGAGCCGTATCTGCTGCGGCCCAGTTGACCGGAGTTGTGTAGCTTGTGAGTCCCAGTCTCGCCTCCAACGCACTCCCCAAGTACAAATTCGGTTCCTTGCCGATGACCAACAGATTGCCGCCGCTATTCAAGTAGAGATCAATCACCGGCTGGACGGTCACAAAATCCGAATCATCTCCGTTGAATGCATTCGCAAGCCATATGGTCAGGCGAGATTGCCACATCGCCTCCATCAAACTGTCCGTGCCGAATCCGACGACCGTGTACCCCGGCGGGTAATCGTTGTCGACGAACAGATCCCACAAGCGAGTAGGCCGCGCTCCTTGAATCACGCGATTGGCGTACATCGGATCGGTCTCGGTCTCATAGATGCCCCAGTCCATGCCATTCACGATCAGAATCTCCGGCCCGTCCAATACCGGACCGGGCGCAAAACCCTGAGCGATTGCCGAATTCAGTGACGTACGTCCGTTGTTGTGCACCGAGCTGATCCAGTAATCATAGGTGCTGAAGGGATCGTGAGTGGTGTCCACAAATGAGAGCGTCGGAAGTGCAACCACTCCCAGGTCTTCGGTTGTGCCGCTGCCGGAGGCCTGTCTGAATATGCGCACTCCGGTCGCCGTGGGATATACCGGCAGATCCCAGTTCAGTACAATTTCGCCCTCGTTCGTCTCTGCCGTCAGGCCGCCGGGAGCCGGATAACGGCCAATCAGATTGTCGAACAGAAAATCCGAAAACGCCCTGAGTTCCGTTTGATGGGCTCGATACGGACGAATGCTGAGTGCACAAACATTGTAAAAATCCGTCGGCGTCGCGCGTGATAATGTGCTCATCCATTCTGTCGGATTGCCCGCAAACCGGTACAACGGAATTGTACAGCCGGATACATCAAACGCCAACGGCGGACACTCCGTGATATTGCTGCCGCCGGTTCGCCTGCCGATTGGCCCAAGCCCCGGATAAACCGGCTCCAGCTCGTCGGTCGCCGTAATGGTATTGTCGAAGCCAAAGCCGGCGAAATGGAAGTAGTTTGTTCGCAACTGTGGCGGTAGAAAGTCGTTCAGCTCCTTGCTGTAGACGATCAACTCTCCGCCCGCCTGCAAATAGGCCATCAAAACAGGCTCGAAGTTCTGAAAAATTGTTGCGTCGTCGAAGTTGGCATTGTCCGGATCGAAGCCGTTGAGCATCCAAATCACCCGGCGGGCATTCAAGATCGCAGGCGCAAGACTGTCGTCGCCCACTCCAATCGGATTCAATCCCGGCGGATAATTCCCGGTCGTATACAAATCCCAGAAGTCAAATGTATCGGTTCCCATGAGCACGGCGTCATCCCAGAAGTCAAAAGCTTCCGTATCGTAGAAACCCCAGTGAATGCCATTGATCACCAGCGGAATGTCATTGCCGATCAAGACGCCCGTGGCCGCCGTCGCCTCGGTTGAGGGATTTGAATAGCGACCCTCGGCGGAGACCGCAAGAATTCTATAAACAAACGTGCCCGGACTCGTCACATTTGTGTCGACGAACATGTGATCCGGAAACGGTGCGATGCCGATCGAGTCAAATTCGGGCCCGGTTGAGTCCTTGCGGAAAATCACATGGTGGTCTGTTCCCATCTCCGCATTGTCGTACCAGTTCAGCACTACGTTATCCCCTGCCGGAATGGCGGTGAGAAATCGCGGGACACCTGGATGGCGAGTGAACCACTCCCCCGAGATGATATGAAAATCACCCGCATTCCGCCGCTCATTGTTCGGACCGTCACCGTGCATGACATTCGGAATCAAGTCCCAGTAGCCGTCGCCGTTGAAATCGCCTGTCGTGCACCAGTAGGCAAGCAGATCACTTTCTTCGCTCGCCTGCACAACCGGAATCCGCAGTCCGGGTGGTGGGTTGCCCAAGTCGATCAGCGAAGGGAGCAGCGCCGCCTGCCCATACACGACCCGCACCGTGCCCGACTTGAAAATATTGTACGGACCCGCATCGTGGGTCGCCGCGCAAAAGATATCAAAAAAGCCGTCCCCATTGAAATCACCGACAGGTGCGGAGTCGCCGATGATCCAGTCTACTCCGCCGCCATAAATGCACGAAGCTGAGTCCGGCAGGCCGTCCCGCAGGTCCCATGTTGAAAACCAATTGTGACGTCCGTAGAACACATACGCGTTCCCTGCCCAGAATACGTCGTTGTAATAACCGTCGGAACGAAACGCTCCCACAACGAGATCGGTTAGACCGTCGTTGTTAATATCGCCATAGGTAATCTCTTCACCGAATTCGTCGCCACCGATCTCCCCACCGCCTGAATTTCCGTAGGCCCCCCAGATAATCGTGCTGTTCGGAGGCATGCCTGCCGCGAGATTGATCGTAGCCGGCCAGTTTGCCTGACCAAACAGGATATACAGTTCGCCGGCTTCCGGTCGGTCATTATCCGGCCCGTCACCTGCTCCACCTGTTTCAAAGGGATAGTCCGTCCCCGTATCGCCAAGGCGGGCGACACGGTAGGCGCCGACGCCAATGATCGCGTCCTCGAAGTCATCGCCATTCACATCTTCCAGCTCAACCGTACTCCCCATTTGATCATCCGCGTCGATACCGTAAATGATGCTGCGCCGGTGCGTCGTCGAGGAAAGATCGATATGATCAAGCCGCGTAAACGGTCCGAAAAGAAGATAGGTTTCTCCGACCTCGTCCGATGCATTATTGAAACCATCCGCGCGAGACGCGCCAACAAGCAGATCAAGGTTATTGTCGTTGTCTGCATCGCCTACCGAGATCCAGATTCCGAACTTGTCATCCGGTTCGTCACCGACAATCGTCGTAATTTCGAATTCATCCATGTCGGATTGATCGGCGACATCGATAAACCGGTTGCGCAGATGAGCGCCACCCCAGATAATATACACCGATCCCACGTCCACTCTGCCTAGCGTGTCCGCCCACATGGCGCCGACAATCAGATCCTCCGTACCGTCGCCGTCCAAATCGCCGGACTTGGCATTCGATGAGAAATAATCCTTATTCGTCCGTCCCCAGATCGTCAAGAGGTTCTCGTGCACTCCGTTGTACTCGGCAAAGTCCACGAGTCCCCGAATCGTGTCTACGCCGAAAAGTACGTGCAACTCACCGCATGAAGACTTGTTGTTGTTCCGACCATCGGCTGTGATCGCCGAGAGAAATGCATCCTTCCTGCCGTCGCCGTCGAGATCGCCGTGACCCCACACCGGAATACCCGTTGCACCATCCTCCGCGGACGGATTGAACATTGTCATCTGGCCGTCTTGTGTGCGGTCCGCCAGATCCCAGAACATCACCGGTGTGGCGCTGCACAGTGCTGCAAATGTGACCACTCCAAACAATAATATGAACAACTGCGATCCGATCACATGCATGGCACTATGCAAACTCTGTCGTGGAAAACTGCTCATCGTCTACTGTCCGTTTCTCATGGTAAAGTACCATTGTCTATCCCAAAAGTATCCGAGGGGATCGCCCTTCCAAACCTGCCGAGCCGGGTTAAGCGCTGCGCCTGTTGCCTGTCGTCCCGGACTTCGCACAAGTCTACGCAGAGCGAATGTCCGGGATCTCCCGGCTTGATCACGTAGCTACCGAGAGAGTCCGAGCCCCTCTTTTGCTTTCCCCCCATAACAATGAGGGGAAGACGGCTGCTGCACTTGCCGATATTGCGTGTCGTCCCGGACTTCGCACAAGTCTTCGCAGAGCGAATGTCCGGGATCTCTCGGCTCGTTCACGTAGCT
>CAZGVT010000275.1:0-4473 GCA_964529255.1 uncultured Alphaproteobacteria bacterium
TTCACGGCTTGACTGATTTGAGACCAATTACAGTCGCTTATGGTGACGGTATCGGACCGGAGATCATGGAGGCGACGCTTCGAATTCTTGAGGCGGCAAAAGCTCGGATTAAGACTGAGACGATTGAGATCGGCGAAGCAGTCTACCGCAGCGGTGTGTCCGCAGGCATCGAGTCGGAGTCATGGGAGTCGCTTCGCAGAACGAGAGTTTTCCTAAAGGCGCCGATCACGACGCCGCAGGGCGGCGGGTTCAAGAGCTTGAACGTGACCGTGCGCAAGACTCTCGGGCTCTATGCCAACGTGAGACCGTGCGCATCCTATCACCCTTTCGTCGACACCAAGCATCCGAATATGGACGTGGTTATCGTGCGAGAGAATGAAGAGGACTTATATGCCGGTATCGAGTACTTTCCCACCAATCAAGTGGCGCTTTCCCTGAAGCTGATTTCGCGGCCGGGCTGCGAAAAGATCATCCGGTACGCCTTCGAATACGCGCGGCACAATCAGCGCCAGCGCGTGAGCTGTTTTACCAAAGATAATATCATGAAGTTCTCCGACGGACTCTTCCACCGTGTCTTCAACGAGATTGCTGATGAGTACGGAGATATCGAAGCCAGTCACATGATTGTTGATATTGGGGCTGCGCGACTCGCCGACACGCCGGAGAGATTTGACGTTATTTGCCTGCCGAATCTTTACGGAGACATTCTCTCCGATGTCGCCGCGCAACTCATCGGGTCGGTCGGCCTTTGCGGCTCCTCGAACATTGGACAGGACGGCGCCATGTTTGAGGCGATTCATGGCTCGGCGCCGGACATTGCGGGGCAGGGGATCGCGAATCCCTCGGGGCTTCTGCTTGGTGCGGTCATGATGCTTGTGCACATTGGACAAGGCGATACGGCAGAATCGATGCATAATGCTTGGCTCAGGACGATTGAAGACGGCACTCACACTCCGGACATTTTTCATCCGGGAGTCAGCAAGCGCAAAGTGGGTACTGCGGACTTCACCAAAGCCGTCATCGAGAATCTTGGCAGCGAACCGAAGAAGCTCAAACCCGCCCGTTATCGATCCGGCATTCCACAGAGCGCGGAGCATGTTTTTAAATCCGTGAGCAAACCCAAGAAGGTCCTTGTTGGCGTAGATATCTATCTTGACTGGAACGCGGGCTCAGCGGACGACCTTGGGAAGGCACTCAAGCAAGTCGCGAGTTCCAAGTTGGCACTTGAGGTGATCGCAAACCGAGGCACAAAAGTCTGGCCTGACGGAGCGCCGGAGACGTTCTGCACCGACCTCTGGCGTTGTCGATATCTTGGCAATTCGCCAGGCTGTGCGGTTTCGCAGGCTGACATTATAGAGCTGTTAGAAAAGGTCGACGGGGCGGGATTCAACATCTCGATGACGACCAGCCTTGCGATGTTCGACGACGAACTCGGCTACTCCCTGGGACAGGGTCAATAGAAAATACTGATTATATTGTAAATAAGTGCGGATTCGAGTGGACGGTTGATCTGGACTTGACATCCGCATTTTTTTTAACTATATTTAACTATATGGTTAAGGGTTCTTATGTTCAACTTGACATCGTGCTTGGAGCGTTGTCTGATCCCACGAGGCGTGCGATAGTCCAGCGTCTCTTCAGGGGTGAGGCATCGGTTACGGACCTGGCCAGGCCGTTTCGCATTTCACTCCCCGCGGTCTCGAAGCACATCAGGATTCTCGAGCAGGCTGGTCTGGTGGAGCGGCGAGTCGATGGACGCTTGCACTTGTTGAGTCTGAATCCTGCGGCGCTCAGACAGGTATCAGATTGGATTGATGAGCATCGCCGCTTCTGGGAAGAGCGACTGACAGCCCTCACGACCTATCTCGAAAGTGAAACTGACGCGATATTGATTCCCCCGTCCACTGAGCGGAGTGACCGATGACACGGCGGCAATAATATTGCGACCCGTTGAGTTGAGTGCATACGTTTGCGCCGCTGCGCACAAATAGTCGTGAGCTCAGTTCCGTCGTGACGCCGCTCGACGAGCGGTCAGACTGTTGACAAACCCCATCGATTTTTGAGGGGCCGGTTTTGGGAGACGCGAGGCGACTCTCAATTCGCCGCGCGAGCACTTACGAGTTCTCGAACGTGATCGGCCCGGCGGTCGGCTGCAAGCAGCCAACACGGCACGGGCCTTTGTCAGCAACCTGCCCGCTCGACGAGCGGTGCTTTTCGTTGTAGGTGCGCCCGGTTGGATTGAATGGAATGAAGCGCAGTTGCGTAGGTTGTCCGCGAGTCAATTTCTATCGGAGACTTTGGATGACTATCGACTCCCGTTCCCAAAATGTCCGCATTTCGATCGAAGCGGTTCCAGCTCTACCTGCCCGGCAAAAGAGAGGAGTTGACGGGCATTGCGAGGTCCGCAATCAGGAGCGAACTCACAGCTCAAGGCTTGAGGTATCGAAGGCGTGCGAGCAATTGAACATGATGCGCTCCGATTTGCACTCATTGCACTTCAATCGGCGCCGATAGAATATCACTCCGGTGCACGTACAATCGCTTGACTTTTCGGTTCCCCCGCAATATAATCCGCATTGAGAGCCTGCTTATCTACAAACTCCAGCGACAGAGGTTACTCCGAGTACTTTGTACTGTGATGGTTTCGGCAGTGTCGCCGAAAACGCAAACGGACGGAATCGACCGACCGGAAAGGAGTCTGCCATGCAATCGCGTCTATGTTTCATGTTCTTTATCCCATGTGTCATTGTTTTATTCACTGCCAACTTTGCCTATGGCCAATGTGCCACGAATGTTCTTGTCTGTCCGACTCAGGACGGCCCGTTTCCGATCTTCTTTGTCTCTGTTGCGACGATGGATCACCACTGTCTCACGGACGGATCGTTTGAAGTCACAACGGACCCTCCGAATGTACTGCTATTCGAAAACGGACTGAACTCTTTCTTCGACGTCTTTACCGAGGTGACGGCGGACTACTACGTTCGCTCAATCGGAGTGTCTCCGTTAGTGCCACCGGGCATCGTATTTGAAATTCGAACGGTGGTGAATTACAACGACCCGTGGTATCCGCAACAGATCGTACAGGAACAAGGCTGGTGGAATCCGGTGACGGGCCGCTTTGAACATTACAATCCCGCGCCTCCCGGCCCGGGACTTGTTCCGGGATCGATGGGTCCGGGGCAGTTTGACTGCTTCATTGTTGTACACAATGTCTACTACATCGGCTTGGTGGTGCCGCCGAGCGGCGACGAGCCGCTGATCGAAGTGACTCCGGGTTGTGTACCGGACGATGTCTGTCCGGATTTCGAGTGCACTCCGGGCGGTGCAGATCATTTCCGCGCGGATGTTACGTATGTGAGTGGCCAATGGGTGCTGGAGTTCGAATATTCGAATCCCAATATCGAGCCCGCGTGTTACTGCGTCACCTATTCGAACAATCTGGATCTCGGCTACTCGACCACACCACTCGGCGCGCTGGACGAAGAGCATCAGACCTTTGATCTATCGATCAATGTGGCGCCGCCGTTCATGGCCTGCGGAAGTTATGAACTCTTTTCGTATCCGCCGGGCGCAATGTTATTCGGACCCATCGCCGGGGATTGGACGTCAATGCCCGAGCCACCGCGCATAAGCATTCCGGTCTCGGCAGGACTGTTTCAAGCCGGCCAGGAATTTCGCCTTGTGGCCTTCGTCGACTATGGCGGGATGTGTCCCGATGAAGAGAGTGAGTGGGCCATCGAACATGTGCGCGTCACGGCGCAACACACGCTGGAATTGGCCGACGTGGGCGGTGAATGCATCGCCGGTGGTATGGATCACGTTCCCTCCGACATGGACTTCGGAGAGTCCGAGTGTTTCATCGTGTGTCACGATGTGTACTATGTCCAGCTCAATACGCCGGTGAACGGCATGCCGCACGTGTCTGTCATGCCGGGCTGCAGTCCGCCGTGCATTCCACCCCAACCATGTACGCCCGGTGAATTGCAGAACTGTGTGTATTGGACCGAGCGCATTGGCTCGCACTGGTATTTGCGATTTGAGTATTCCAATCCGACTCAGGAGCCGCGCTGCTATTGTGTCAGCTACGACGGCCTGACGCAGCAGCCGATTGAACCATATCTGTTGACAGCACTCGACGAGTCGACACAGATGCTCAGAGTAAACGTCTGGACCTCCGATCCGACGATGCCGGTGGGCGGGACGATTGAAGTGAAGAAGCAATCGCATCAGGGAAATTCGACGCAGGGTGTCGTGAGCTTTTTCGACATTTCGTATCACGTGGAATTCCCCGTCGAGCCCGGTGACTTGCTTCCCGGCACAGCCTATCAATATGTGACCTCCGTTGACTTCGATCCGCCTGAGTTGCCGACGACCGAATATCACGAATGGGTAATGGTCGAGCCGATTGTAATGCTGAGAATGCTCGATTATGTTCAGCCGTGCCTGGCGATCGTTCCACCACTGATGTCCGTC
>CAZGVT010000276.1:0-370 GCA_964529255.1 uncultured Alphaproteobacteria bacterium
AGCAAGTGACCGCCTCTGCGCTATCGATATCCCGTCCCTGCGGCCGGCGCAGGGAGAGCATACCTACTTCAGGAGGATGATTTTACGCACCTCGGCTTGCCCGGCGGACTCAAAACGGGCGAAGTAAACACCCGTCGTGAGATCCGAACCGGCATTCCAGCGAATCCGGTGGACGCCCGCCGGAAGGTTTTCATCCAGCACCAGCGCCGCCTCCTGCCCGAGCACATTGAAGAGTTTCAGGCTCGCCGGACCGGCCTGATCAAGACGAAGCGTAAACGTCGCCGTCGCATTGAACGGATTCGGATAGGGCGCATCGAGCCCGAATTGCAGCGGAATCTCCTCAACCGAGATCTGATTCAACTCCGCCGAA
>CAZGVT010000276.1:380-4465 GCA_964529255.1 uncultured Alphaproteobacteria bacterium
AGCAAACACGCGATTCTCGTTATCGCGCAGCTCATACACGACGTCGAACCGTGGAGTGATGTCAAACGGAGCGGCAATCTCAATCTCTGCCAACACACCGCTGCCTTCGACGAACGGCGACTCACGGTTCAGCCTGCCCATGCAGATGTCCACCGCTGTGCCTTGATTCGCATTCAGGAACAGCGTCGTCCCCGACCCGAACATCCCGCCGTCGCGCGCCGAGAGAATCTGCGCCGCGGGTGTGTCAAGTTCAAGATAGAGGTGCGCGGTTGTCAAGCGTTCAACCGCTCGCGCCTGCAACTCCACCGCCCATCCGTTTTCAGTTCTGCGAATTGCTGCAACCACCGGAGAGCGGGCCTCATCCAACTCCCCGCGGATTTCGCGCGGTTCGGGGCGGCTGAGCGTGCCCGCAGTGTTGAACCAATTGTACATAGTGTTCAGCGACAACAGGTCGTAAGCATCCAGCCTGCCATCGGGAGCGGCGACAAGCGCGGGAACCGTCGTACCCGTGTACGGACCGATATCCGCAATCGGATCGAATGTAATGCCATTGCCGTTCCAGCCCTGCGTGAACACGTTTACGTCGGAGAAGTCGATGCGGCCATCAACCCACGGAATCATGGAAGGCGGAAGTCCGGGATCCCCTGAAGGCGAGCCGATATCGGCGAGATAGCCGCCGCGCAGACTCATATCATTCAACGTGAATTGCGTGGCCCGGACGTTGTTTGCATCCCGGAACTCGCACAACGCGTCGCTGAACGCGAAGCTGCCGTTTTGCGGCACGCTGAAGCTGTCCGCGCGAAGCACGACTGAAGCGATTACTCGCGTGCCGTTGGTCGACAAACCGTCGTTATCACCCACCATCGACGCATTGATTTCAAGCCGGCCAAGCGCATTGTCATAATCGAAGAGGAAAATCTTGTTCGTGAAGCTCTCACCACTCCACAAGTTTCCTTCATTCACGCTTTGCACGTCAATCATACCGTTGGGGAAGGTGAATACGGTTTTGATGGCCGTCAGTGAGTCCGTTCTGGAGATACGCAGCTCCACGGTGCGCACGGCTCCGGGCTGCAAGAGCAGATAGGCGTCGTTGTCCAGCACATCCACTACGTCGAGTCGCAGCACATTGCTGATCGAGCCACCGGAGCTGTCCGTGTCCGCGGTCGCGCTGGTCAGCCAGTCACGATTGAAGAACTTCATGACGCGGTTGCGGTCTGCGTCGGCGGCAAAAATCACCAGTCCACTATCCTCGGCGGCAACGCTTACGGCGCGCGGGTCCTGGAAACCATTCAGCTCCATCCCGGCTTCGCCAATCGACGTGACAAATGCCGGCGCAGTTGTGCCGCCCGGTCCGGTGGCTTCGGTGTCGTGGTAAACGACCAATCGTTGGTTATCGTTATCGGACACGACGAGATAAACCCGGCCGTTATGGACGACCACTTCAATATCTTCCGGACTGTTCAGAACGTCCGTTGCCGAGGAAGCTCTATTCCACGCGGTAACAACACTTGTCCAATCTTCGGGATCCACCGAGGACGCAGGCGTGTAGGCGAATTTCTGCAACCGGTTGTTGCCCGTGTCGCAAATATAGACGTCAAACTCGCCGTGGCTGGCATTCCAGCGAGCGGCAATGCCGCGCGGCAGATTAAGTTGACCGGCATTCGATCCCTGGCTGCCGAATTCCGCTTCGTCCACCGATTCTTCATAGCGGACCCGGATAAACGTGCCATCGGGTGGAATCAATCCATGCGTGCCATCGCCGAAGCGAACTTCTCCGGTAAAGCGATTCACTTCGCAGTGTCGATCCGTCGGACCGGAGATTAGCAGATCGTTCACAATGGTCCACGACGTGGAGTCGGGGCTAGCCCAAACCACGTACGTCCCCGTGCCGCCAACCGTGCCCAGCTTGTAAGTCTGGAGCGGAGTGCCGTCCGACTTGCCCGGAACATCCCAGCGGACATCGCCGGCAAAGCAATTGTCGATATTGTCGTACGCCCGGATCACCTTCACCATGTGCCCGTCGGAATCCGTCAGGAACAGTCGATCGTTCTTCTCTCCCACCGTGCCGTCCAAATCGAAGTAGTTGTCGGTCGGTCCGACGTTGAACTCGGTCGCATCAACGTTGTCCGTATTGGATATCGCATCCGTGGTGTTCGAAATCGTAAAGCTCAAGCCCGGAATCGCAGTCGTGTTCGCAATCCCATGCTGCCAGACGGCAAATTGATTGATCTCGCTTAAAGACGTTTGATCCAGAATCGTGACCACGCCGTCAATGATCTTGAAGGCAATGCGCGGCACACCGGCATCCAGTGCGGTCCAGGCTTTCGCACAGCTTAGCATGGGCACCACCTGACCGGCGATGTACGGAGTATTCAGTCTTGGCTCATACGCATATTGCGTCGCCGCCGCACCTTGAATGAAGATCGTGCGACCTACTGACGCCGCGACCGGCGACCAGGTCTGCGTAGCCGGATTAAAAACCTTGTAACGCAAGCCATCGCGGTCGGCGACCGTTGAGAATGGATAAACGATATGGATTTTCCCGGTCGTGTCCACGGAGGCCGTAAAACGACCCGGAGACGCCGTCTCCGCCGCTGCTGAGATCGCCGTTCCCGCTCCGGAGGTGAAATTGCCATCCAACGACATCACCCGGTTATAGCGTATATTTGTCGCCACCGGCCAGGCTTCCGTGCCGGTTCCAACCCAGAAAATCCAGATTGTGTCACCACTCAGAGCAATCTGTGGGAACGGGAATGTCTCTCCGCGACTGGCTTCCGACGCGACCCCGGCGGCCGTCGTGACTTCGTCCACACCCGGACCGAAACCACCGCTCTCATAGCTGCCCCACACGGCGCCATTATACATGATGTAGCTGATCGTCGACGGGACACTCGCATCGGAGACATAGGCCACATAAATGCGGCCGACATTGTCCATGTCCGCATCAGGCGCGCTGTATCCGGTTCCCGCGCCACTCGCCACGAGCGTAACTGCGCCCCATGAAGACCCGATGTAGATTCGATGATAGAGGTCATCGTCACCGGCCCAGATGAGATGCACATTGTCCGTAAGATCGACGAGCAGATTGCAGTAACGATTCTCTGCTACGGTTGCCGGAGTGATCGACGTGGTAAGTTGCACATTGGCCGCCCAAACGCTGCCGTCGGCGGAATACGTGTGATACAAATGGCGCTCGACACCGACCAGAGCCTCGTACACGACGTGGATTTCGCCCGTGCGACGCACGACGATGACCGGCCGGTCATGACTCGATACCAGCGTGACCGGCGAGATGCGAATCGGCGTGCTCCAGGTGTGACCGTAGTCATCGCTGTAAGCATACATCGTTCCGTCGCCACCGTCATTGCAGAAGGCCGTGTGCAGACGACCGGTAATCGGGTCATACGTGATGTCCGACTCCATGTTGTCCGGGGCATCCGATTGATTCATTGTGGTCGACGTATCGAACGTATAAGTGATCCGGTAGTCGTGAGCGAGGTACGTATTCAGATTGGTGATGGACTCGGTGAGGTTTGCATTATCCACGAGCACCGCCGCATTTTCTGCGACGAGGCCGGCTGTATTCACTCCCGTTTCCACGATCTCGACATCATAGGGCCGACTCACGTCTCCCGGATAGCTGTCCACAAAATTGAAGGCGCCGCCCGCACCCACTGCGGAGAGTTCATAGGAGGCCAGCGACCCGGTTCCACCGGGAAGTCCGTTGACGAGGTACATATCGGCTACCATACCCACTCGGACGGAGCCGTTGAGGGCCAGTGTCGTCAGATCGTTCATCGCGGGATCAGTCGCCGACGTGGCTTCATTTAACTGCAACGGAATAGCCGTCGGCGTGGACTGGTAGAGCACATAGTCGATGTCACCGACTCCGGGAGTTCCGGGCGGATTCGAGAACGCGTACTCGACTCGAATCGAGTCAGCGCCGGTAAGGTTCCATCCCAGCGGCAAGCTCGCCACGCCTCCGATGTTCGGCGCCCCGGCATAGACAATCGCATAGACCGAGTCGGTGGAACCATAGCCGGTCAGCGAACTCACCCGCGTGAGAAAATATCCGTTCAGGCGAA
>CAZGVT010000277.1:0-4458 GCA_964529255.1 uncultured Alphaproteobacteria bacterium
ACATCTCGACATGTTCCGCAACTATCCCATCCCCGGTTCGCAAACTCCGGATGCCTTCGTTTCGCCATTCTGGGATGATCTCAAGACCAACGGAAACGGCGATGGAGCGTGGGTGCAATACGAAGAAGCCAATCACCGCTTCATCATCGAGTGGAATGCGACGGGCGCGTTCTCATCGAGCACGCTCGACTTCCAGCTCATCCTGTTGGACGAGGCTTTTTATCCGACGGACGACAACAACGGAATCCTCATGTTCCAATATCAAACTGCGCAGTCTGTCGAAGGTGATGGCGCCGAGACGCCCTACGAGACCGTGGGTGTCGCCATGCCGCGCAGCTTGGTCGGTCTGCAATATCGCTTTGGAGGAGTGAATAGCTCCGGCGCCCTCGGCGTCGGCAATCAACGCGCCATCACGATCACAACCGACGCTCGCCGTGCGACGGGAATAATCACGGGAGTCGTGATTGATCAATCGTCGGGCCTTCCGCTTGATCACGTGCAGCTTTCACTCGATGGCGAAGAAGACTGGGCTGAGACCAATGCCCTCGGTCAATTCACCATGATTGACGTTGAGATTGGAACGTATGCAGTGCGCGCGAGCCGCTTCGGCTACAACGACGGTGTGATGAGCGACTTCGTCGTCGAAATGGATAGTACGGAAGTCGCCAATTTCAGTCTTGTTCATCCTGAGGCGGCGCTGTCGGTTGAGGAGCTTAATGTGAGCATTCCCGGCGATCCGACTGAGCAGATATTCAATATTACGAACGCCGGCAACGGCCAGCTCGACTTCCGCATCTCGATTGAATATGCTCACGAGGGCGAAGAGGGCGGAGCATGGGCCACCATTGATCATCTCGACGTGAGCGGGACAACGGGCGATCAGCAGATTCTGGGTGCGGCCTTTCATCATGACATGTGGTGGGTGTCTGGCGGCGCGGGAGTCTCAGGCCCGAACTACCTGTATCGTTACGGCTTAAACGGGAACTACTTGGGCTCTATCGTTCAACCGACCTCAAGTCAATTCGGTTACTATGATCTCGCCTCCGATGGCAGCTTGCTCTACGGCGGTACAGACGGCCTGCACGAGATTCAGGGATTTGATGACAACGGTAACATAGTGACTTCGATACCCTGTCCGCTGAGTCCGGCGCGCTGTATCGCCTACGATCCCGCCCTCGATCAGTTCTGGGTCGCGGATAACCTGACCGCCGTGTATTGCTTCGACAGAAGCGGCAACGAGATTCATCGATTCAACAACGATCTTCGAAAGTCAGGCTTCGCCTGGCACGCTCAGGATCCCGACGGCTACAAGCTCTACATCTATCATCGCGATGCAAACCAGCAGGGTTGCTTTGTCAGCAAACTGCACCCGATGACAGGCTCCGTGCAGTCGGTCGCTGAGATTTCCGAGCAAGCTCAGGATGCGGCCGGCGGCTGTGACATCACCACGGACTGGAATAGCATGTTGACCGTCTTTGGCGCCGTTACGCAGAACTCCACGCTTGGGGATAGACTTACCATGAAGCAGTTGGAGTTTCACACCGATTGGATTGGCATCACGCCTCTGATTTCATCGGTCTTGCCGGAAGCCAGCCGGGACATTTCAGTTCTCCTCGAACCTGACGACTTGCGCGACCTGACCTACCACGTGAACATTCTGGTTCACAACAACTCATTGGACAGTCTTCTTGTTCTGCCGCTCACGCTCGACAAGACGCTGGATGCCGATGAGACTCCGGTTCTGCTGCCGTCAGAATTTGCACTTTTGCAGAACTACCCGAATCCTTTCAATCCTTCTACGACGGTGGCGTTCGACATGCCGAATGCTGCCTTCACTTCGCTGCGAATCTACAACTTGCTGGGACAGGAAGTGGCGGCGCCACTCTCGTCACAACTTTCCGCGGGACATCACGTCATTAACATTGACATGCACTCGCTGCCCTCAGGCGTCTATCTCTATCGCTTGGAATCCGGTTCCTTCTCGGATACCCGCAAGATGGTGCTGATGAAGTGATCTCGTAGGGGCAACCCCGCGGGGTTGCCCATGAAGTCGCTCCCCCTCAAAAAGTAAGTCGGGCGGCCCTCACAGGCCGCCCGAATTCATTTCACGTTTCGATTCAGATTTCGGTTTGCTAATCTCTGCTATCCCTCAGGACAAGAAGCCTGATGAGTTGAAGCACCGACATCGTCGCGGCGGCGACGTAGGTCCACGCCGCAGCATTCAGGACCTTGCGCGCGCCGTCCACCTCATCCGGTGCAAGGAAACTCCCGTTACCGAGAATCGCCAAAGCACGCTTGGAGGCGTCAAACTCCACGGGAAGGGTGACCAGATGGAATAGCACCGCTCCGGCAAAGAAGATGATCGCCAGGTCCATCAGAAAGCTCATCGAGGGAGCCAACATGCCAATGAAGAACAGCGGAAATGCCGCCATGCTTCCGAGATTTGCCACAGGCACCAGTTTCGCACGGATGCCCATGGCCGCGTAACCGACCTTGTGCTGAATCGCGTGTCCGGTCTCATGCGCCGCAACGGCAAGGGCAGCAAGGCTGTTGGACGCGAAGATGCCGTCCGACAGTCTGACCTTGCGATCGGTCGGATGATAGTGGTCGGTCAACTCGCCGGGAATATGCTCGACTGCGACGTCGTGCAGTCCGTTCTGATCAAGAATCCGGCGCGCCACCTGTTCGCCGGTCAGGCTCAAACGAGATCGCACCTGACTAAACTCCGCGTAAGACCTCCTGACCTTCATCTGCGCCCAGAAAGCGAGTCCGAGAGCAGGCAAGATCAACACCATCGTCCAATCGAAAAAGAAAGGAAACATCTTCTATCCTCAGTTGTTTTGTCCAAAGGCAAACTTCGCAGGCAGATCGGGTCGCCCCCGTAGGAAGTCCGCGACCGCCATTTCCTTCTTGCCTGCCGGTCTCACACGTATTAACTGTATTGGCCGGCTTCCCGTTCCCACCAACATAGATTCAGAATATACAACAACTTCACCCGGAGTGAGAGACAGGTTCTTGGTTGAAGAGATAGCTTCCGCGATTTTCCAACTACTCTCGCCGAATCGCGCTAAAGCCCCGGGCAGTGGGGAGAAAGCTCGGATTCTATTGAGCACCTCCTCCTGCGGCCTCGCCCAGTCAATCTCGTAATCCGGCCCGCGCAGTTTCGGCGCCTTTGTGACCTGAGATTCGTCCTGTGGAATTGGCTCAGGCATCTCTCCAGACGCAATGGAATCGAGCACGGAAAGCATCATCCTCGCCCCGATCTCCGCCAGCCGATCATGCAACGAGCCGAAATTCTCATTCGGCCTGATCTCTGTCCGCTCCTGCGCGAGCATCCCGCCTCCATCTATCTCTTCCGTCAGCCGAATGACCGTAACACCAGTTTCAGACTCGCCGCGCAGCAGAGTCCACTGAATCGGCGCCGGGCCGCGACCCTTAGGCAAAAGACTCGGATGAATGTTCAGCGCGCCGAATTTCGGAATTGCTAACAGTTCCGTGGGGAGGATCCGGAACGCGGCCACGACAAACGCGTCCGGTTTCAGTCCGTGTATCCTCTCAAGAAACGTCGGATCCTTGAGCTTTGCCGGTGTGAGAGTAAGCAACCCTTGCGCGTCGGCAAACTCCTTGACCGGCATCGGCGAGAGTTTTCGACCGCGCCCCTGCGGTGCGTCGGGGCTCGTGACCACGGCGACGACTTCATGCGCACTCGCAAGCAAACTCCTCAGAGCCGGCAGAGCGAACTCTGGATTGCCGCAAAACACGATGCGCATCAGCTAGCCTTCTGTTCGCGTTCCAGACGGCGCAGTTTGCCTGACAGTAGCGCGCGCCGAACAGGGGAGAGGTGATCCACGAACAGCACGCCGTTCAGGTGATCAATCTCATGCTGAAGCACCCTGCCGAGCAGTCCGGTCGCGATGATCTCTTGCGTATTGCCGTCCAAATCCTGATACCGCAGCTTAATCGTCTCGGGTCGCGTCACCGTCTCGCGAATGTCAGGAATCGAAAGACATCCCTCTTCGTAATCCCAACTTCCCGACGAATCGAGAATCTCAGGATTTGTCACAGCCAGATAGAGATACTCGCCCTGCTCGCGCGGCACACCGACAACGAGCAGCCGAATCGCACGATCCACTTGCACCGCCGCGAGTCCGACTCCGTCATAATCGTCCATCGTCGCGAACATCTCTGCGGCAAACTGCTTGAGCTTCGCATCGAATTCCGTGACGGGCGCTGCCTTGACGCGCAACGTCGGGTGACCATAGATGATCACCTCATGCGTTTGCGTGCCTTCGGGATACGGTCTGGGACGCTCGTCGCGCCCTTCGATCTCCGTCACTATGCTCCCGCGGCTTCTTCCACCGTGAGCACGCGCGCGATCGCGCCGCGATCTACGCGCAGCTTGACTTCGTTGGCTACCTTGAGCCATACTGTGTTCTTCTTTTCGTCAATTCCGGCAAT
>CAZGVT010000278.1:0-4450 GCA_964529255.1 uncultured Alphaproteobacteria bacterium
CTACGATGAGCACAACGATTAAGAAGAACGAGCGGATATCTTGGGATGAATATTTTTACGGACTCGTACAGCTTGTTTCGTTGCGTTCCGCGTGCTTGCGTCGAAGAGTCGGCGCGTTAATTGTCCGCAACAATCAGATTTTGGCGAGCGGCTACAACGGGCCTCCCGCAGGGCATCCGCATCCTGAGGAACTGGGGGGGTGCGAACGCGATATTGAAGGCATCAAATCCGGCGAGCGACTTGAATTGTGTGTCTGTCTTCACGCCGAACAAAATGCGCTCCTGCAATGCGCGCGCAACGGAGTGTCCGTGGAGGGCGCGGACATCTATGTCACCGTATTTCCCTGTCCGATTTGCGCACGGATGATAGCCAACTCAGGAATCAAACGCGTGAAAGTTTTCGGCAACTATCCGGGGGAAGAGCGCAGCAGGCGGGTCTTGGAATATGTCGGAATTACGGCCGAGCTGCTTGACGTAAGCGGATTTCGCAGTCCGCTTGAGGGGCCGCAGGGCTGGGATATACTGGATAACAACGTAACTGCAAAATGAGAGCAACTGGTATAGCACGTGTTCACAGGTGGCGCATCGGGAATCATTATTCAAAAAGGACTGGGGAAACATGAGAGATGTGAAGAGTTGGCTAATGATCTGCGTAGCAAGTATCGCGCTTGTGCTGTTTGCAGGCTGCGAGAAGGATGACGATGATAACAACAACCCGACTCCCAACTTCGCGAAGGCTGCGGATTTCTCCCACGAGGCCGCCTCGGCATGGATGGAGGAGTCGCGCTTGCTGGTGAAGTCGTTGGGCTATTCACCGCCGCGCGCGGCGAGGCTTTACGGCTACGTCGGCCAAGCAATCTACGAAGCGTGTGTCGGCGGAATGCCTGAGCACATTTCCCTGTATGGCCAGATCAACGGCATGGAAGTCATGCCTTCTGCGGATCCGAACCTTGAATACCATTGGCCCTCGGTTGTGAATTTCGCGGCGGCAGGTATTCTGACATCGCTTTGCGAAGGCGCGCCGGCGGATACTTTGGCGTGGATTGCGAATATGCGTACGCAGCTGCATGATGAATTCGCAGGGGCAGTTGCAACAGACGTGCTCGAACGATCCGAGGCCTACGGCGCGTCGGTCGCTTCAGCGATCAACTTGAGCGCGCAGGCCGACGGATACAGCACCTATCATAATTGCGCTTACACGGTTCCGACGGGTCCCGGACTCTGGATTCCAACGCCGCCGGCCTATGCCGCAAATCCGCTTGAACCGTGCTGGGGGAATATTCGCCCACTCGTGATTGCAGACATTGAGGAAGTCTGCCAGCCGCCCGCGCCGACTCACTTTGATGAATCCACCAGCTCTCAGTTCTACGCAGAGATGATGGAAGTTTACACCAACTCCGATCCTAATAACGCTGCGCACATGGACATCGCAAATTTCTGGGCCGACGGCCCCGGAGCGACGCCCACGCCGGCAGGTCACTGGGTCGGAATCACCGGCCAGATTCTCCACGGACAGAATGCGACTCTCGCGGGAGCCGTTGAGGTTTACTGCAAGGTCGGCATCGCAATGAACGACGCCTTCATCTCCTGCTGGAATACGAAATACGAGTATAACTACATTCGTCCAATTTCCTGCATCCGCTCATTGGTAGATCCGAATTGGCTTTCCCCGCTCGCGACTCCGCCTTTCCCGGAATACACTTCGGGACACTCCACGCAGAGCGGCGCGGCTTCAATTGTCCTGACCGATTTCTTTGGCGCGCTCTCTTTCACGGATACGACACACAGCGCGCTCGGTTACGCTCCGCGCCACTTCAATAGCTTCATTGAGGCTGCGGATGAAGCGGCGATTTCCCGGCTCTACGGCGGAATCCACTATCGGCCCGCCATCGAGGATGGGATTACCCAGGGGCAGTGTATCGGCCACTTGGTCAATGCCCTGCAATTCCGCGCTAATTCGTAGGCAATCCTCTCGCAAATGAAAAGGGCCGCCCAGCGCGGCCTTTCTCATTTTCGTCCACCTCGTAGGTCTGATCGGCCGTACGGACCTCGTGCCTGCTGAATGTGAAGAGGCGTGGCTCGATTTGGGCCTCTCACGGCTCTCGCTTGAAGAATTGATAAAGGGTTCGTCGGGCTGTGTGAGCAACAAGTCAATGCTATGTAAATCAATATATAATGACCATGAACTGAACACTGTTCAATCGCTGAACGCCCGTCAACATCTGGGCTACCCCACTTGTCGCCTTGTGTCGCCTTCGCAAGCCCAAAATCATTCATTGATTTTCTCCGCAGTTTGCCCTAACTTTAGGGACACTGTCTCGGGCTAATTGCAACGCAGCAAGGAGTGAAAGAAATGAAGCAAGCTTCTACAATTTGGAGATGGGTCGCAGTCTTGATCGCCTTGGTGGTCATGACTTCGACCGCTTTCGCAGTAACTGACGCCGATATCGCCTACCTCAAGACGAAGATGGCGAACGAACAACAACTCACCTGGTCGGATGTCCTGCTCGCCAAGGCGATCAATGCCGAGACGGGTAGCTTTCTGGACATGGATCAGGTCATGGGACTCTATTCAGGTAACTATCGTAGCCCTGAAGCGGTTCGCACTCCGGGGAACCCGCTGGATGTCTATGTCTTAACCACGACGGATTTCGACTGGACGGATGTCAGCGGAATGGGAACCGCAGTGCCTTTGGCTGATGATGCGCAGACCACCATTACGCTGCCCTTCACGTTCACGTACTACGACGTGGCCTATACCACGGCTATTCTTGCCTCGAACGGCTACCTCGCCTTTGGAACCAGCACGTTCAGCAGCTTGAGCAACGTAGCGATTCCGGCAACTTCGGAGCCTAACGGCATGATTGCGATGTTCTGGGATGACCTCGATCCCGACAACGGAAATGCCGGCAACTACTTCACCTATCACGATGCTGCGAACAACCGCTTCATCATTCAGGCGAATCAGGTGCAGCACTGGCCGAGCGGGAGCCCTGAGACGTTCCAGTTGATTCTCTACACCAACGGCAATATCGTTCTCCAGTATCAGACAGTTTCCAACGCGGCGAGCTGCACGATCGGTATTGAAAATCAGGCCGGCACGGAGGGAATTCAGATCTGCTTCAACGACGGAACCTGTGTTGCCGCGAATTCCGCTTGGCTGATCAGCCAGCCGGATGGCGTGCCTAATCCGCCGACCGGCCTGCAGGCCACAGTCAATGGTGATGATGTCACGCTGACGTGGGATGATCCTACGCAAGACACGAATGGCAATCCGCTTACTCCGGATGGGATTCAAGTCTGGATGGGTCCGGTCGGAACAGGGACTCTGCTCGCCACCGTCGGTGCAGGAACTGAGACCTACACGGTTTCCGACCTGGCCTCCGGTAACTACACTTTCTCGATTCGCGCTCAGGAAGGCGCCTTCTTCAGCGGCGGCGTATCCGTCGGCGCGGTTGTGGGTAACGCCTCGTACTTCGCGGACTTTGAAGCGGACAACGGTGATCTCATCAGCAGCGGCGGATGGGAATGGGGTGTTCCCTCCAACGGACCTCCGGCGGCCCACAGCGGAACGAATTGTTGGGGCACCCTATTGACTGCAAACTACGAAAACAACGCCTGCTACTATCTTGATATCGATCAGCAGTTGACGGTTGGATCGGACGCAGCTACCCTTGAATTCTGGATGTGGTACGCAAGTGAGTCTTTTTGGGACGGTATGAACATCAAGGTCAGCGTTGACGGCGGATCTACATGGGAAATCGTCACCGACGTTTCGCCTGCTTACAATGAAGACGCGATGAACGGAAACGATGTTTGCCATGCAGATGAAGTCGCGTGGTCGGGCACCACAACGGGCAATAGCTGGAACTACTACATTGTTCAGCTCGGTGCGTATGCGGGACAAACACCAATCATTCGTTTCTCGTTCGGCTCTGACGGTTCGGTTCAGAACCCCGGACACTTCATTGACGATGTGACACTCTGGGGATTCGGCGAACCTGAATTTGCCAGCATCTCAGGTACTGTTACTCTCGATGGTGGCGCGGGAACGATGACTGCCGTCACGGTTTCAGCCAATGGAATTGGCAATCCCAACACCAATCCTGCGGCAAATGGAACTTACACACTTGCAAACGTCTTGGTCGGCAACCGCGTCGTGACGGGCGCCCTCACAGGTTACCATAACGCGACCGTTCCGGTTGCACTCGGCACCGGTGGAGCGACGGGCGTCAACCTGACGCTCGTTCGTCTTGATCCTCCGGTTCCCACCGACCTTGAAGGCACGGTCAACAGCACTTCGGGCCTTGTGGAACTCGACTGGACCGCTTCTCCCGATCCGCTGGTGGATGTCTATCCCGTCTATCGCCGTCTGCAAGGCGATGAAACTTGGGTACTTCAAGGAAGCCCAACCACAAATAGCTTCTCGCAGACTCTGACGACTGCCGGAA
>CAZGVT010000279.1:0-1860 GCA_964529255.1 uncultured Alphaproteobacteria bacterium
TTAGGACTCCAGCCTCTCACGTTGGCAACACGGGTTCGATTCCCGTACGCGCTACATAAAACAACGGGTTAGCTCTTATGCTGACCCGTTGTTCTCATTTCGATGTTCGCGAATATGACCCGCTAACCCCGATAAGACCACTCCCCGGTCTCGTCCGAGAGCTTGTATTTCGGCTCGTATTTCTGCCCCTCGCGGCTCAGGTGATCGATGGCTTCCATCAGGACTTGAAACTCCGCCTCGGAAACCGTCGGCGAGAATCCTACCCGCACCCAACCCGGTTTTTCACCGATGTGACCTTCATCGATACGGCAGCGGATTTCTTTGGAGTGCTGTTCGTCAATATGCAGAAGCAGATGGCCGTAGGGACCCGCGCACATGCACCCGCCGCGCACTTGAATTCCGTACAGGTCGTTCAAAAGTGAAGCGACCAAATTGTGGTGCAAGTTTCTGAAGATCAGCGAGACCACGCCGAGCCGCTCAGTTCGCGGATTGCCAAGCACGATCAAGTTCGGATTCGCCAACCACTCCTTGAGCGCGCGATGCAAATAATCGTCCTCAATTCGTTTGATGCGAGGCGCGCCGATAGCTGCTTTCAGATCAAAGGCGAGTCCGGCCTGAATGCTCTGCACAATCGGCGGAGTCCCGCCGGTCTCGCGATGCTCAACCGAACTCAGATAGCGATGATCCCATGGCGAGGTGTAGAGTACGGTTCCACCACCGGGTTCCACGGGCACGCGATTCGTGAACAATGCCCGGTTGGCCACCAACAAGCCGGGACATCGCGGGCCGCCAAGAAATTTGTGCACACTGAAGAAAATCGCGTCGAAGTATCCGTTCGTGTCATTCCCCGGATGCATGTCCACATCTACATACGGCCCGGCGGCGGCAAAATCGAAAAACGCGAGCGCATTGTGCTCGTGGAGAATGCGCGCCAGACCGTGACAGTCGTTCAAGATCCCGGTAACATTTGATGCAGCGCTGAACGTGCCGATCTTGGTCGGGCGATGCCGGTACTGCTCCAATTTGTACGCGAGGTCGTCGAGACTGATTCGCCCTTCATCATCAAAATCGATGTAAACGGTCTCGCCGATGGTTTCCCGCCAGGCAATATCGTTGGAATGATGCTCCATCATCGAGCGAAAAATCACCGGCCGGTCCGCTTCGGTCAGACTCCTGCTCCAACCGAGGCGCTCGTCGAGCTGACACGGGATTCGCAGACCAAGCACGTGAATCATCCTGTTGATCGCACCGGTCGAACCCGACCCGACCGGAATAATCACGTCCGTTTCGTCAGCGCGGATATATGCGGCAATCCTGCGAAACGCATGCAGGTAGTAGTCGGTCATCAGCCGCCCGCAATAGGTCGTCTCCGTATGCGTGTTGGACATGAACGGGAGCACGCACTCGTTCAATTCGTCTTCAATGTCGCGGTGAAATCGGCCGGAGGCGATGAAGTCGAAGTATCTGAGCGTATGCAAGCCGAACGGTGTCCGGATCTCGGTGCCATAGCCGACAACGCGCTCCCGCAAGACCTTCAGAAATTCAGACTCGCTCTCGGCACTCTCGCATCTCACGACCATTCGCGGTGTGCCGATTCCGACGTCGACCAACCGCGAAGTCATGCCGGATTTGCGGGTGATGTCAACCGTAGTTGTCAACGGCGTTTTGGATTCGCAGACGGTTGAATTCATGTGTGCAAGCTCCTCTGTCCCCTGCGGATTCTATTCCGGATTTCAAACGGACTCGATTTCATGTCGCGTTGAGGCTTCGCTTACTTCTTGCGGCCAACGAGCTTCTTCAGCATACCGAGCTGGCTCGAATTTGTTACCCGGCCGATCGGATAGACGTCCTTCCGCGTAT
>CAZGVT010000279.1:1870-4423 GCA_964529255.1 uncultured Alphaproteobacteria bacterium
GGCGATCTCTCGTAAAGAAACTGCATGCGCTGCGATTTGCTCGACGCAAAAACCGAATCCGCCGCGAGCTTCGCCTCAAACTCTGCCCTTAACTCCGCGGAGTCCGCGAGCATACGGCTCGCGACGGAGTCCAGTGCATAGGCCTCAGGCCATTCCGCTTGTTCAAAGATCGACGTGAAGTATCCCCACTTCACGAATGAATCGGGCCCGCGAGGCTCAAAGAGATGCACGGCGATGTTCGACTTCCTGTTGTCCAGAAAAATGATCCCGCTGCCGGGTGGCAAGCTGAAGGGCTGCACGACCTCTGTGGCTTCAAAGTTCACACGGAATCTGCCTTCGAACGGCGCTTTCTCAAAATCAACGTTGGAGAATTTGTACGTCGAGAGATCGATATTTAACGGCTGATCGATGCGCGCAAGCTCGATATGATGAGCCGCCAAGGTTGGTTCCAGACGCTCGAGCCATGGTGCGGGAACAAGATACGCGTACGGCACAACCGTCGTATCCAGCGGCAAATGAGTCTCAAACATGGGGACGGACAAAGTCACAGCCGAATCACTCCAGTACGGAACCGGACCGCCTAGGATTGCACTCGAATCGATCCGGGAATGATAGCCCAGAAACTTCACCATCGTGGTGTCCGGCGCCGTTTTCCAGTCCAATGAAATGGACTTGCCGGGCAGTTGCGCGGCCAGTTTGTCCGCGCGGTATGCCGCACTCATCAGTTCCGCGCGGGTCAGTTTAATCGTTTCAATTGCACAGCGGAGATACGTATGCGTGGCCTCTACTCTTGTCTCGTACGCCTTCAAACTGTGTGTCTCAATCAAGATAAACGGTCGATTGATCACGCTGCCGTACCCCGTCGAGTAGCGCGGTTCATGAATCGGGCAGAGCCAACCACTCGTAACATCGTTCCCGCGCGTAAAGAGTGGATACGGAACAAAGGTCAGCCCTTCAGCCTGCATCTTCATTTGAACGGTGGGAAGAAACGTTCTTCTGCCATAGGTCGAGATCGGTTCCAGCTCATTCTCGTACATGTTCAGCGCGTAACTGATCGCGTACTGAAAATCCGCCCCATCGGTCACATGAATGTCCATCAGAAAGTCCGGATTCAGGCTGTCGATGAGTCCGACCATCGCGCGCATCTCGGCCGCGTCCGCCTTCAGCCAATCGCGATTCAAATTCAGATTGACCGAGGTCATTCGCCAGCCCTGCTCTCGCGGCCCACGCTGATTAATCCGGTTGTACGGCGATCGCCGTTCGTGGCCGTCGACATTGAATATTGGAACAAAGGCAATCCGGCATCCGTCGAGGAGCCCGGGATGTTCATGGAAGATTATGCAATCTCTAATCAGCATCAGTCCCGCGTCCTTGCCGTCAATCTCTCCAGAGTGGATGCCGGCGACGATGAATACAAGCGGCTCGTCGTTTCGAGCGCCGCCGGGCGAAGTATCCACGAGCAGTAGTGGCAGCTCGCGGCCTTCCGGACTCGTGCCAAACGGGCGATATTCAACAAACGACGACGCGCCATCAAGCCTTCGACAAAGAGCGACGGCTTCATCGTACGTCCCGCTCTCAACAAAGTTCGAGGACTCCGCCGTAGAGAGCCATGACTCCCGCGTTTGAGCCAAGACCGGATCCAGCGATAGCGCGAAACAGAGACTCAATAGCCAGCCTGTCTTCAATCCTCCTCCGATATTTCACAAAATTGACTCGCATAAATTTACGATTCGCGGCCGAAAATCCAAACCACAGCATCCCAATCACTCGAATCCGTAGCTCTATCGGCGTAACCTTTTATATTACATGGATTTAAAATAACGGACAGGAACCTCCGCACTTGCTTGTGGGTGCAACTTTGCGTATCTTTAAAGTTCGACCTTTTTGACCCCGGAGGAATTCCGCTTTTTTCATGTCGTCTAATTCTGGTGACAGCCTTCAGAGCGAGATACGAGACGCGCTGAGCCGCCGAATTCTCGTAATGGACGGTGCAACCGGCACCGGACTCGATGCCCTTCAACCGACCGCCGCCGAATACGGTGGCGAGTCGCTCGTCGGCTGCAACGAGGCCGTGCTGCTGCATGCTCCGCACCTCCAGCTTCGGCTCCATCAATCCTACCTTGAAGCCGGTGCAGACATCATCGAAACGAATACATTCAACGGTTCGTCGATTGTGCTGACCGAATACGGACTGCAGGCGCAGACTTACGAAATCAACCGGCGAGCCGCCGAAATTGCACAGGAAGCAGTGGGGAAGTTCGCTTCAGGCCGTAAAATCTTCGTTGCAGGATCGATGGGTCCGACAAACAAGGCAATCTCGATTACCGGCGGAATCACCTTTGATGAGCTTGTCCGATCCTACGAAACTCAGTCGGCGGGATTGTGCGACGGCGGAGCGGACTATCTGCTGCTCGAAACGCAGCAGGATACGCTGAACCTGAAGGCCGCGCTGATCGGTTGCCGTCAGGCCCTGATCAAGACCGGGCGGAAAATTCCCATGGCCGTCAGCGTGACCATCGAGACCAACGGGACAATGCTTGCCGGTCAAACGAT
>CAZGVT010000280.1:0-4394 GCA_964529255.1 uncultured Alphaproteobacteria bacterium
CACACCCCCAAGCTCATGCGCATCGCCTACGTCCACAGCACCGGATTCCCCTCACTCGCGGCCAATATCGTTCAAGTCGTTCAGATGTGCCGCGCGTTTGCCGAACTCGGTCACGAGGTCACGGTTGTCATTCCACGTGCTCCCGAGTACGCCTCCGACGAGGCCGCTCGCGAGGCGGCTCACGAGTTGTACGGTGGGAATCTAAACTGTTCAGTCGACTTCGTTCCGCCGTTCCGCTTGTTTGGCAGGATGGAGGTACTTGGAACGGTGAGAGGCACGTTGGCCGCCGTGCGAAAGCTTCGCCCCGATCTGATCTATACGCGTAACCCCTGGTCGGTTATCTTTCTCCCCCGCGCGGGAATTCCGTTTGTCTTCGAGGCGCATGAGGAACGCGCGCATTCTACTTCCGGGTTCCTCAACCGCCTGATGCGCTCAAGGATCGTGCGCGCAACCCGGAAGCCACAGTGCGCACTTGTGGTTTGCATTTCCGGTGTCCTGAAAGAGATGTGGGAGAAATTCGGCGTTCCGCCGTCCAAATTGATCGATGCGCACGACGGAGTCGACCTCGAGATGTTCGGCCATGAGATTACAAAGACGGAAGCTCGCAAACGACTCGGACTGCCATCAGAGCATCCACTGGTCGTGTACACCGGAGCAATGCGCGCCGATCGAGGCATTGACTTGACTGTAGACGCTGCGCGCGCGCTTCCCGATCTCAATTTTGTGCTTGTCGGCGGCAGCGCGGAAGAACTCGCTCCCTATCGCAAGATGGTTTCCGACTACGGACTTTCCAATGTGCGGTTTCCCGGTCGCGTCAGCCATCGCGAGATTCCCATTTGGCTGGAGGCGGCTGATATCCTGCTGATGATGTGGACTTGGAAGACCCGATCGATTCTCGGAAGCTCTCCGATGAAGATGTTCGAGTATATGGCTGCGCGGCGCGTCATTGTCGGCCCGGCATTTCCAACAATACTCGAAGTTCTCGAAGACGGTCGCGATGCAATCCTCTTTGAGCCGGACAATCTCGATGGCCTAATTGCTGCGCTTCGCCGGGCGGCAGCCGAGCGAGAGAATCCGTCCCTGCCACACGCGGCCTACAACAAAGTCTCACAGCATTACACATGGACTCAGCGCTGCCGCAAGATACTCGCTGCACTGGACGCCCGACTTACTTGACGTGATGGTTCACCTCCAATTCACAAGGGGCAGGCTCTGCCTGTCCGGCGCGATCAATTCGACGGGCGGAGCCCACCGCGAGTGATTGACTGTCAATCCGTCACCTCGTAAGCGTCGGCCCCCCAAGTGCATGTTCTGTGAAGCGTCAGTCATCTTCACTTGCCGCCGAGGCGCCCGTCCCCGGGTGCTTGGAATCTTCAAAATCAGGTCTTCCTGTGAAGTTGGCCACCAATGTCAGCGTTTCAGTCTTTCAGTGTTTCAGCATCTCATGACGGCCCATGTCTCAGATTGAAACTTTCCTCCTAACAACCGTCGCGGGAATTGAAGTAAAGCACCTCTTGCTTGCGGCAGCCTTCCTTGCCGGAGGCTATGTCTTGCGCGTGGTCAGCATGGCCGTGCTCAAACAGGTACTGCATTTTACTTCGAAGACCGACACGGCAGTAGACGACATCCTCATTGGCGCTCTGACGAAGCCGCTCAGTGCGATGTGTTTCGTTTTGGGATTGTGGGCCGCCTTTGAAGTGCTTCCGCTGCCGGATGGGTTTGGCGCGGTCGAGCGACTCGTCCGCGCGATGATCAAGGCCTTGACGGTGTGGATTGCGATCTGGTTCTTTCTCAGACTCATTGACCGCGCGACCCGGCACATGCAGGAAGCTGCCGAGGAGACGCGCGCGCCGATCATCGAATTTGTCCCGCTCTTTCGCAAGACCGCAAAAGTCATTCTCGTACTCATCGGTGTTGTTGTTATTTTTCAGGAACTCGGCTACTCGGTTACATCGCTCATTGCCGGTCTCGGTCTGGGTGGTCTTGCGCTCGGCCTGGCTGCGAAAGACACGCTCGCGAATTTCTTCGGCAGCGTGGTCATCTTTGTGGATCGCCCGTTTGCCAGAGGCGATTGGATCAAGGTCGCCGATCAAGAGGGTATTGTAGAGGATATCGGAGTGCGCGTCACTCGCATTCGGACTTTCACCGACAGTCTCATTACCGTGCCGAATTCTCTACTGACGACCACGGCGATTACCAACTTCAGCGTTATGCGAAAGCGAAGGATTCTTTTTGAACTCAATCTCGCGCTGGACGTTTCGCCGGACAAGGTGGAGACCGCGGTTGCAAGCATCCGCAAGCTCATTCTTGCCGACTCGCGCATTCATCCCGATCCTGTCGTATATTTCAAGGCGATTGCCGATTACAGCCTGAAGATTCAGGTCGCTTGCTTTGCAGCGACGGCCGACTACTCAGTCTATATGACCACACAACAGGACCTACTACTTAATATCCTGCGCCTGCTGGGCGAACTGGATATGGCACTGGTCTATCCCACGCAACAGGTGAACTACACAGGCGAGGCCGGATCGCCTCCGGCGTCGCCAACCCGCACTTTACCCGCATGATCGCAGAACTCGAAAGACTCCGCCAAGCCAATCTCCGCTCCGCGGCTTGGAAACAGTGGGGACCGTATCTCTCCGAGCGCCAATGGGGCACGGTGCGCGAGGATTACACCGCTCACGGCGATGCTTGGCGCTGCATATCGCACGAGCAGGCTCGCTCCAAAGCGTACCGTTGGGGCGAGGAAGGCATCGGCGGATTTTCCGACGACCGCCAACTCTTATGCGTGGCCTTCGCGTTTTGGAATGAACGCGACTCCTGTTTGAAAGAGCGACTCTTTGGTTTGACCGGCCCCGAAGGTAATCACGGTGAAGACGTCAAAGAGCACTATTACTATCTGGACGCGACTCCAACTCACTCGTACAACAGGATGTTGTACAAATATCCGCAAGCCGCATTCCCCTACGAGCGGTTGATTACGGAGAATCGCCGGCGCACACGGTTGGAGCCGGAGTACGAACTCACCGACAGTGGTGTGTTCCGGAGCTCTGCCTATTTTGACATCTTTATTGAATGTGCAAAGGCGAGTCCTGACGATCTTTTGTTTCGCGTCACGGCATGGAATAGAAGCGCCAATGCCGCTCCATTGCATATTCTTCCGACACTGTGGTTTCGCCGGACTTCGGATACCCGGCTTCATCAATCAAGTGCGCAAATCTCCTGCGAATCAGATTTGATCGCGATTGCGCACCCGGTGCTCGGCAACTGGCGAGCAAAATTCGACGGGAAACCCGATCTACTCTTCTGCGATAACGAATCCAACACTGAGAAATTGTACAAAGTCCGGGGAGGTTCTCAGTATCCCAAAGACGGCATAAATGATTTTGTCGTTCTTCGGAAGCAAAATGCAGTCAACCCGGGACGAACCGGCACTAAAGCCGCGGCTCACTATCAGTTCATGGTGCCGGCCGGTCGGGCTGTCTCAGCGCGCTTCAGACTGACGGCGACAGCGAGTGCGCCGTCGTTGGCGGACTATGATAATATCTTCGACTCGCGCATTCGCGAAGCCGACGAATTCTACGGTGATCTCCAATCTGAGATGCAAAGCGACGATGCGCGAGCGGTTCAGCGGCAGGCTCTCGCCGGGATGCTCTGGACGAAGCAGGTCTATTTCTACGATGTCGCAACGTGGCTGAACGGGGATGAGGGTGAAATTCCTCCTCCGCCGGACAGAAGAAACGGCCGCAATCGCGACTGGCAGCATCTTAGCTGCAACCATGTGCTTTCCATGCCGGACAAGTGGGAATATCCGTGGTTCGCCGCGTGGGACACCGCTTTTCACTGCATTCCGCTGGCGATGGTCGACCCCGATTTCGCCAAAGATCAGTTGCTGCTGCTCACGCGTGAGTGGTTTATGCACCCCAACGGTCAGCTTCCGGCCTACGAATGGAATTTCTCCGATGTGAACCCGCCCGTGCACGCCTGGGCCACGTGGCGCGTTTACAAAATGGACCGAAAGCATGCCGGTCGTGGCGACATCTCTTTTCTCGAGCGCGTGTACCACAAACTTCTGCTGAATTTTACCTGGTGGGTCAACCGCAAGGATACCGAAGGCAACAATATTTTTCAGGGCGGCTTCCTCGGTTTAGATAACATCGGTGTATTCGACCGAAGCGCCACGCTTCCAACCGGTGGACACATCGAGCAATCCGACGGCACCAGTTGGATGGCCATGTACTGTCTCAACATGATGCGCATAGCTCTCGAGCTTTCCAGCGTCAATCCTTCCTATCAGGACATGGCTACCAAGTTCTTTGAGCACTTCCTCCGTGTCGCGGCGGCCTTGACGAATCTCGGCGGACAGCATGTGAATTTGTGGGACGAGCAGGACG
>CAZGVT010000281.1:0-4367 GCA_964529255.1 uncultured Alphaproteobacteria bacterium
GCGAAGACTTGTGCGAAGTCCGGGACGACACGCAAGCCGCTTCACGAGCCGTGTTCGCTGCTTACAGCCGACCGCCGGGCCGATCACGTTCGAGAACCTGTGAGTGCTCGCGTGACGAATTGAGAGTCATTTCGCGGCTCCCAAGACAGGCCCCTCAAAAATCGATGGGGTTTGTCAGCAGCCTGAGGGAAGCGTAGCTTCCCTTTTTCGTTGCCCGGGGCATTGACCGCGCAATCGAGACATCCTCTCTACCCGTGCGGCACATCGCCCGACGAGGCACCATCCCAATAATTACTTGATGTTACGGCATTGTTACGGATCGTGACTAATTGTGGGCTTTGCATGTTTATATTGCTTCTCAAGCATAGCGACCATAAATTAACAACTCGATGCCAATAGTTCCGACCTGCTTGTCCACGATCCAAAGGAGGGAGTCATGAGGAAGTTGTTCTGGCTGTTCTCGGCTCTGGCCGTCTGCGGTGGCGTTCTTGTCTTTGCAGACCGGCTCGCGTCGCCCGATGGCGAGGAACCGGTCGCTGCGAAGCAGGCGTATCTTGCGTGGCAGCAATCGGGCACCGCGAGTGAAGCGGACAAAGTACTTATCACCCGTTATTATTTTCCCGATAGCGGTGGAAGTAGACGCGCGCTGGATGCCCAGGGCGGGCCGGATGCCTTCGGCTATGAATGGGTGGACAATCAAGGCACGGACAGCGCCGCGTTCGAGTGGAACGAGTTAGCCGGTGATCCCGGCGCGGTGCATTTGTTGGGCACGGCCTTCACTTCCATCGATGACGGTGTTACTCAGCCTATCGCGATCGGTTTCGACATTTCATTTTACGGTGTAAGTCAGGACTCGTTACGCATCGGCACGAATGGCAATATCCAGTTCACCACAGCCTCGACTTCACTGAGCAACACCTGTACGCTGCCTTCCAGTGTGCTCGGTGCGGCGGTGATGCCATTTTGGGATGATCTGCACCTTGCACGCAACGGGAGCGCGAACGGCGATAACAAAGTGCACTACAAGAACAACGGGGATCATTTCATTATCGAGTGGGACTCCATAGGGTTCTTTTCCAGTGGCAATCCGGGCGCGCTGAAGTTTCAGGTCATTCTGTACAATGACGTGAGGATCAAGCTGCAATACCAGTACATGTCGGGCAACCTGAACGGTGCGACCATCGCCATTCAGCAGGGCGTCGGCGGTACGTCGCTTACCTACGGCTGCAACGGCACGGGACAGATTCCTGCAAGCGGCCGGGCCGTCTGGTATCACATCCCCCCGCTGTTGACGTTTGACGGGCAATGTATGGGCATTCTTAGCCCCGCCCAAACCAAGAAAACACCGGGCAGCCTTGAGACCGTTTCGTTCCTAATGCGAAATGCCGGCTTCGCGTCCATTTCGCCGCTGGAAGCGGCCTATCGCTTCGACGGCGGCATTCCCCATCTCGAAGCCCAGCCCGGAGTGCTCAATCCGGGTGAAGTGGCTACGTTCACCTTCGATACACCGTTGCTGCTTCCGGAGACCACCGGAGAATACGAACTCGAAGTCTGGACTTCTGTCATCGGTGAGGAAGATCGCACGGACGACACCTGCCGCATGACGCTCCGCGTCGGTCCGTGCGAAGACGCGGTCATCAATGCCCCCGGCACATGGACATCTTCTACGTGCGGCGGTTACGACGACTGTCCGCATCGCGTTGGGCAGGATCGCATCGTGCAAGTTAATGTTCCCTACTCGGGACAGTGGACGATACAGCTCTGCGATCCCATTGTCAACTGGGATTCCTACCTCCTCCTCTCGGATCAATGCTGCGGTCCGATTCTCGGCGCGGATGATGACAACTGTCCGGAATTTGGCGTCGGTCATGCGCAGATCGCCTGCACGACCCTTACCGCCGGCACCTATTACGTGACCGTTGAACCGTTCAGCGCGCTCGTATGCAGCACATTTACACTGCAAGTGTTCGACTGCGCGCTGCCACCGACCGGCGAAAACGTCTACACGATTCCCGATCTCTACTTTGCAGGACCAGGTTTGATCGGTCAGGAAGTACATGTGCTATGCGAGACCGTGCCGGATAACATTCTTGTGGCACTGTACGGATTGTATCTCGAAAACACTCCGATGCCGCCCTACTCATATGTGCGCCTCGCCGGCGGTTTCATTCCGGCCGAAGATCGCAAGGGAACGACAATTCTGGCCACAGGGTATCTCGGCTTGGATTTCACCGCACCTCCGGAGAACAATCTCACCCTCACGCTGACCAGCTATGTTGCGCTGGCCGTCGCCGCATTGCCGGTACTGCCCAACTGGCGCCAGAACTGGGTGGCGCCGGACTCCTGCGATACGTGCAAGTTCGCCATGCTGATCTCCGGCGGTGTGGACACGGTCAACAATCGCGCCGACTACGTGGACGATCTTGTGGACTATTACTGCTACAAGCGAACGCACGGCTGGTGCGAAAGCAATATCAAGGTGTTCTACTACAATGGCGACAGCACGGGGCACATGGACGCCCGTATCCCGCCCGCGGTGATTGACTCTGCAAAGCAGAACAAGATTCAAGCCTGGGTGAATACCGTGAAGGCCCGCGTGGCCGCCTGCCGGAATGCGAACAAGAAGAGTTCCATGGAGGTCGTCGTGACCAATCATGGATCGGATGCGCCGCCGGGAATAAATCTGCTCGGTGACAGCGTGCTCAGCCCGGCCGACTTCACGGCCATGATGCAGGCCATTGTGGACTCCGGTCTCTCCACGATGGACATCGAGTTCGGTCAATGTTTCGGCGGTGTCATGGTAAATCATCTCAAACGGAATCTCAACGGCAAACAAGCCGACATTACCGTTGCCTCCGCCGCCGATTCCGCGCATTCATCGTGGAGCTCGGTACGCGATCCGGATCCCGCCGATACGACGGGTACGGGCACGATTCCCGGCACGGGTTACAACGACTGGCTGTTCCCGAAAGCCTGCGCTTTGATGGAAGGTAAGTCCATTCACGAAGCCGTTCGACGGGCCAATCACGAATACGATAACGTCCTTCCGGGCATTGCACAGGGTTTCGGCGACGAAGCACAGCAATATGATCAGTGGGCCGCGTTGCCGGATTCCGTTCTGGAGCAGCTTGACTCCACGATCACGGCGGACTCGCTGCGCCGCGCACTACAGGCTTGCGCCGCCGCCCAGCGAGCGGAGTCGCTGAAAGTCATGCAGTCCATTCGCACCGAGCAGTATTGGCGTTCCGTCTACATGGAAAAGTACTGCACGTGGGATACGGTACAAGTAACGCCGGGAGGAAGGCTTGTGTTCACCTTCTCCGGAGAAACAAATGCCTGCGGGAATATCGAAGTCTATTGTAAGAACAACGCGGGCGATTGGGTCAAACAGGTGGATCAGTGGAACTACAACGTGCCCGGTTCCGCGGGCTATCAACCCGGGAGGGAAACGCGCAAACTGGATGCGGATTCATCAAGCCCGGGAATCTATGCCATTCACTCCACGAGTCGAAATCCGTACACGGTGAAAGTCGAAGCATTCAACATCCGCCCGCCTGCACTGGATACTGATCCGAGCAATCCCGAGGACTTTGCCGGATTCGCTTTCGGAGGCACGACGGGGAATTCGGACGAATTCGAAGACATCGTGGCTCCGGCTGTGAGCATCACGCAGGGCGCCGGTCTCGATTTGAGCACGATGCCGCGCCGCATCGGCAGTGCCGGCGTGCAGCAATTGACCGTCGACTACAACCTCATCCAGCAGAATATCTACTGGACCGGAATGGAGATTTGGCTGAATGTGCTTAGCGTGTCAGCCGGATTCCAACTGACGATTCAGGCGTCCAATGCGCAGATCCCAAATCAAACTGTTCCCATCACCCTGACGGGGGAGCAATCGATTTTTGTCGGAGGTGTTTCAGGCACCGGTCCGCGTACGCTGGTGCTTTCATCGTCGTCCGGCTCTCTCGAACTGGATTCGTGGGGCTTCCGCACGCTCATGGATGCCGACCCGGTTGACCCGGCGACCGGATGTGTGAACCTGCGCAGCGTCGGACCGGGCGGAGATATCAACCTGAATTGGAACGCGGCACCCGGAGCCGCCTCGTACAATATCTATGCGGCGGCGTTGCCCGGCGGACCTTACGCGTTGATCGGCACCTCACCGACGAACTCCTTCGTAGATACCGGCGCAGTGAGCCAGCCCTTCACCCGGAGATTCTACTATGTGACCGCGGTTTATCCGTAAGCCGAGAGTAAGCGGCCGGTAAACGACATCCCCCGCCAATTAGCGGGGGATGTCTGTTTGCTGGTAGAGGCCCGAGCCGTGTTGGCTGCTTGCAGCCAACCGTTTTGCTACTCAGCCTACT
>CAZGVT010000282.1:0-4365 GCA_964529255.1 uncultured Alphaproteobacteria bacterium
CAAGAGGCCAGGCCGGTATCTTCACCGGAAAAGTAGGGCGACGCGCAGGACAAGGCGAGAAAATGGGACAGGAACGTGGAGATCGCATTCACGAACGCAATGGACTTCTCTCCCGATCCCACGCCGACGTGAACGTGCAGACCCATGATCATGGCTCGCCTTACCGGCCACTGCATGCGCCTCACAAAATCCTGGTAGCGCTCGTTCTTGGTGATGCGTTGTTCGCTCCATGTGGCCGTCGGGTGTGTGCCGACAAAAGTCGTGGTGTACCCAAGCGTTTCGGCAGTCTTTTGCACGGCTCTCAGCTTGGGCAACAGGTCGTCGCGGACTTCTCCGACAGTACGGCAAGGCTTGGAGATGACTTCAACGATGGTCTCCAGCAGTTCGGGCTTCGCAAACTCAGCGTCACCGAGCGCTCCAAGAATTGCCGGGGCGCCGTTGACCATCTTCCATGTCTTCGGGTCGATGACGGACAGTTCAATTTCTACCCCCAGAGTCGGCTCCGGGGAACCGTGAAAGACAATGCTCATAGTGGACGGCTTAACGGTAACGACTTTCTGTGGGAGATTTGGCTCTTGGGGTCTTGGCAGGAGCGGAAGTCGCAGGATACGAACGGACCAGTGGTCCGGCCTGCTTGGCGTGACGGTTCACGTTCAATTCACGAGGGGGCAGGCTCCGCCGGTCCAACTCGGTTCGACCGCCGGAGGCCGCCGCTGGTGTTTCAGTGTGAACCTCCCGCATCATTGGCATTGGACCACCGGCCGCAACGATCCAAAGATAAAGAGAGCCCCTGTAAAATACAAGCCTCGCAGAGCATGCGAGGCTTGTTCTTTATCCACAGGATGCCTGTAAATTACAAGCGACCCTGATCCAGGCCGGTGGATCACCTGAGGAACAACATCTTTTTCTGATCGGTAAAGCCGTTCACCGTCAGTCGGTAGACGTACAGCCCTGCCGCCAAGTTGTCAGCCTGAAAGGACACCAAATGACGGCCGCGAGGCAGATTCTGGTTCAGGATCCCGGCGACAAGCCTACCCGTCACGTCGTAAACATCGAGGGCCACCGGACCACCTTCAACCAGATCAATCTGAATCTGGGTCGAGGGGTTGAAGGGATTCGGGAAGTTCTGATGGAGCTGGTAGTCCGCTATCACACCCTGTGTATAGGGAGTGGCGCTCTCCGTGCCCAATTCCGCGCGCTGACCGCTGACATCCACTGCGAACAGCGTGTAGGAGTAAGTTTGACCGTTGACCAGTTCACGGTCCGTCCAACTGTAGTCATGCCCGGAGTTCGAATTGCCATAGCTGCTGACAACGGTCACCGGCACTCCATCACGGACGACTTCGAAATAGTCATTGTTGGTCTCGGAAGCGGTGGACCAATTCAGCGTAACTTGGCGGTCACCGGGGATCGCATCAAAAGAGGAGAGTTCGACGGCGAGCAGACGATCGAAGGTCACGCAGATACACCCGTTGCCTCGAACGATGAGCCAGAAGCGACCCTCGCCATAGTGCCAATGCCAGTCGCCATTCTCCGGCCACCACTCGCCGCCGAAAAACTCCTGAATATAATCGGTCGGATAGCAATTCACCTGACACGGATTCGTGGCACTCAGGCAACCAAAGCGTTTGGTCACAACTGGGTAGAAGCCGGCGGGAATATGGTCGATGATGATATAACTGTCGAAATCCTCGCAGAGTTGAATGCACTGCGACTCCCCTGCATCGGTGTCCGCGTCGAACACGGCGGAATCCGGCGAACAGTAGATTTGCCCGCGAATCTCCCCACCCGGACGGAACGACGAATGCACGTTGAAGTAGAGGCTGTCATTATAGAGCTGCGACACTTGTGCCGGAGTGAGATTCCAAGCACCAAAGGCACCGGTCGGTCCGGCGTTCTGGAGTGGGTGCACAACGCCACCCCCAACCCCTACGGGCCCAACATGAATGTGCGAGTTGGTGTAACTTCCGATCAAATTTGACCAAGAGGCAGTATAATAGAACGTATCGCAGTCGGCACTCAAATCACCGTATCCGAGTCCGGTAGCCGGAGTGGCAACCGGTGGCACCTCCTGCAGACCATCCATGTACGCGACCCAGCCATGTGTGTAGGCGAAGGCGGCGGACCCCACAATCGCAATAGACATCACCAGAATCACAGTCTTCTTAATGTTCATGAGCGGGTCTCCAGAAATCTGTGGTTATCGATTGTTGTTCACCATCTCAAACTATGCTGCACGAGCACCCCAAAGCAGACCAATCGGGGCAGTACAGCTTTAACAATACTCAATATATGCGCTATCACGAATCGTGCAATAGGCGCCAATCACAAATATGACAAAATTGGTCATATTTACGTACCGATTAATCAACGGCTTGTCGAAACTGTTAAGGTCCCTTACAGTCCCGTATCAGATGGATGCCTCTTAGCTCTCATAGCACCTCGCTCGAACATGAATGAACCCGGCCCATTGGGCCGGGTTCCGCGCGGGATCGAACAGACGACCCTCTTCTTCAGGGTGCAGTTGAGGCGTGTACAGTATAGAATCGGAGGTTGAGCGCGACGGCCCCGGCATCGGAGAAGAGGGTGTCGGCGGTAGATCCTTCGAGGGTATCGAAGGGCCCTCCGACAGTCGTAGCACTGTAGATCTTGTAGTAGGGTGCACCGGTGGCGTTCCAGCGGAGGCGAATGTCGTTTCCGTTTCGGATCGCGGTGATGGTTGGCGGTATTAAGGCGAATCCGGAAGCCCGGATCATGCGGTTTCCAGGTCGCGCGGACGGATGGCCGGAGAGTTCGCTGATCCAGAGGAGGTCGCAGGAGTCATAGTAGTAGGATCGGTCGGCCTGTGCGCTGGAGGTATCGTGTAGGAAGGCCTCGTAAGTCCCTGCGCTGGCGTTGGTGACAGAGATAAAGAAACTGCCGTTGACAGTGAAGGGATCGCCGAATGCATCCCGGAGGATAACCATCGCCAGGTTGTCTTGCGTCGTGGGTACTCCCCCGATGACATTGCCGAGACTCCCGACATTGGCCGCACCGATGGGCGGTCCCGGGAGCCCGAATCCGTCCGGGAGATGCACTTGGACTTGGAGCCGTGAATGTGTGGTATCTGGATGCAAGGCAGAGACTCCGACCGTCGCGCCGCAGAGGATGAAGGGGGTTTGCGTCGGGTCGAATTTGACGGCCCAACGGTTCTCGGTTCCGAAGGCCCACTGACTGGCCTCGGCGGATCCGTCATCGTAAGCGATCACGGTTCCTCCCGCGAATCCGACCTTGAATGGAAGGGTATCTGTCCTTGCGGCCAGCCCTTCGACGTCCCGTGCCTCAATCACATATTCATAAGAACCCGAGGCGAGCGTGGTAATGCCGGCATACTCATTCAAATTTCCGGTTGCGGAGAAGGCAAGCGAGTCCAGATTTTCATCATCCGCGAACCGATAGAACATGCGAACTGTTACTCCGGGCGCATCATCCTCGACCCAACAGGTCACAGCAAATGAAGTCAGAAGCTGATCATCAAGCGGGTCATGCCACAGCACAGGAGCGACGTTGGGACGCGGCACGATTCGGAAATTCGCATCGGAGACATCTTCAACCGCCGGATAATTCAGGCTCGTGAGTCGAACCCGGGCGATGCTTGTTGTCGGGGCCGTGCAAACCCAGTCGAAAGATCCATCGTTGGGAGTTCCGGCATCAAGCAATTCCCAAGACCCGGAGGGATAATCACGATTCAACTCGATGCGAACATTTCCGGTGATGTGCTGCGAGGTCCAGACGATTGGGCTAAGCGAACCAACGGTCCACTCTTCTATGCCGTTTGGGCTTACTATGGTGATTGTGCGCTGAGCAAGAGTGAAGTTGGCGTCGGATGAATCTCCGACAAGCGGAGTGCTCGCTCCGGTGACGCGAACCCGCGCGGTTGTCGTAGCTGCTCCGGTAACCGTCCATGACTGGGAGCCATCATTGGGAGTGCTCGACGTGATACTCTCCCAGAGTCCGGTGGGAAAGGTACGATTGATCTGTACTCGCACGTCTTCGGAGAATCCGCTACTGGTCCAAGTCACGCTGTTAGTCTCGCCCACAAACCAGGTTTCGCCGCCGTTGGGTGCGGTAACCGATACACTGCCGCTGGTCGTGAGCACGTCCACCCATTCGCACTGCAGGATCTCGCGATTCGTCGTGGACTGAACCCAGGCGACAACGGTCAAATTCTCGGGTGCCCAGCCTGCCTGGCGGTTGAGGAGTCCTTCAAGCTCGAACGACTGGCCATTTGCAATCGTAAATGGCTGTCCGGGATTCGCATTCGGGTAAATGTCACGGAATGGATCGGGAAAAGACGTTTCCCCGTTCGGCGCATTGTAGGCAATG
>CAZGVT010000283.1:0-4339 GCA_964529255.1 uncultured Alphaproteobacteria bacterium
ACCGCCGGAAGACAGACCCCGCGCCGTGTTGGCTGCTCGCAGCCGACCGCCGGAAGACAGACCCCGCGCCGTGTTGGCTGCTTGCAGCCGACCACCGGAAGACACGCCCCGCGCCGTGATGGCTGCTTGCAGCCGACCGCAGGAAGACACGCCCCGCGCCGTGTTGGCTGCTCGCAGCCGACCGCAGGGCCGATCACGATCGATGGGGTTTGTCAATAGTCCTGAGTTCCCGCCGCAGCAGGAACGTTTAGATATTGAATCGCATTTCGATTCGATCCTCCATCGTGCCTCGGCGGGGGTGACCGTACTGCTCAACACAGGCGCCAATATCAACATAATTAAAAAATTGCTGCGTTCTTCAGGCAGTCCGAATGAGTTGAGAATCCCGGCTCGATTGGCTACATTGAGCGACAACACGGGAATCTCATCCTGAATTTCAACAGCGACCACAATATCTTGGCCGGGCGTGTCAGCAGTCCTTGCGGAAGATCGATTTGCGCTTTCGCGGTGGAACCAGCAGTGCGAACTCTGCTCCTCGCGATCGCTGCGCTGATCAACGCGGTCGCTGCTCTTGCGGTCAGCGAAGTCGAGCCCAACGACGAGACATGGCTGGCCAACGCAGCGGCGTGCGGGGATACCGTCGTGTGCGCGACACTCAGTCCGTGGTACGAGACCGACTGCTTCAGTTTTTATGTGCAGGGTGTTGACTCGATCCACCTGATCACAAATAGCTGCAATGGTTCGGTCAACACGCTGCTCGCGCTGTATGATGAGAATGATTCGTTGCTGGCCACCGACGACGACGGCGGACCCGGAGCTTGTTCGTATATTAGATATCGCACGAATGGGCCGGGAACGTTTGTTGCGAGGGTTTACGGCCAGATGAACTCCGCAGACTCCGTTTATTCGTTGTTCATCAACTGCCTGAATCCTCCTCCGGAAGCCTTCGACATCTGCACGACTCCGCGCGTGATCACGGCGCTGCCCTATTATGACGAAGGCACGACCTACGGCGCGACGAACGAAACCGGTACTGCATCGCCGGATGTGTTCTATCGTTTCTACAGTCCGGCAACGGGTAACTACCGCATCACCGTCTGCTCGACAACGTGGGATGCAAGAGTGCAGATTCTCACCGGTTGCTACTCAGGATTTCTCGATGATGCTTCGACGGGTTGCAATCTCGGGGCGGACTTGTTCACGTTCGGACTTTCGGAAGGCGACTATACTATTCTCGTGGAAGGCACGGCGGACAATCAGCAGGGAGATTTCTCGCTCGAAGTGCTTGGATTTCTCCCTGACTGTCCGGGGCCTTCGGGAGTTGTCGTAACCACCATCGGCGGCCTGCCGTTTCTGGACTGGCCGCAGCTTGACGGTCCGGAGTATTACATTATCTGGAGTGCGTCTACTCCCGACGGTCTTTACGAACATCTCGGGGTCTCACCGGTCACTTATTTTGCCGACTCGACGGGCTATGCCGCCGCCAGAAAGTTCTATCACGTGACTTCGTTTTGTCCGTGGTGAACAATTCTTCCATCGGGAAGCCAAATTTGCGCCCGCTTCACGGAATTTCGTCGGGCCACTGCTCTCTATTGACATGGAAGCGACAATGTTGTAGATTGAAGCTCCAACCAAGGAGGAAGATATGAAGTTAACTCGATGGGTCTCGACCGCTGGTTTGCTGCTGTTCACTGTGGGAGTTGCATTGGCCCAGCCACAGCAGAGCGAGAACTTCCGGATTACCAAGTCCGTGATCGATGCGGGCGGCGGGGCATCCTCTTCAGAGAATTTCAATCTTGTCAGTGCGTTTGGGCAGCCGACCCCGATCGGCGTGCAGACCAGCGAGAACTTCACGCTGTATGCCGGTTTCCTCTCGCCCAGCTTCGGGGTCGCCACACTGAATCCGATCGACGATCTGGTAATACAGCGAGTCTCCGGGCCGTCTGCGGATGTTCGGCTTGCCTGGGGAGCGATTTCCGGAGCTGCGACGTACAACATCTATCGCAATACAAATGCGGACTTCGCTCCCACTCCCGGCGACCTTATTGGTTCGACCGCTGGGGTCCAGTTTGATGACATCGGCGTTGTTGGACTTGCTCCAACTCAATATTTTTACTTGGTTACGGCGCTCGATGGCGGCGGTGCATTGCTGACGCGTCTTAAAGACATTCCGAAGGGTTCGCATGGCACGCAGGTCGCCGGTCAGTCGACACAGCCGGAAGTCAGCCCGGCGGGTGAAGCCCCGGCGGCAGTCTCGACCCCTGAGTCGGGAGTGCAGAAAACGACGAAGTAGTAGCAGCTATGGCAGTACTGGTTATGCAAGCCGCGCCAGCGCGGCTTGTTTTTTTGCAGCCTGCCTGAACTGGGCAGACCCCCGCAAGTTCACCTGCGGCTTGACATTATTCCTCAAAATCCCTATACTTATGATTCATCTCTGCCTGACCCATCACGGTTAAGCTGATGATAAGGCTTTAGTTGCGCCCGTAGCTCAACTGGATAGAGCGTCTGGCTACGGACCAGAAGGTTTGGGGTTCGAATCCCTACGGGCGTACAAAACTCACGATAATCCATCGTAGGCACTCCAATGGCCAGTTTTCTTGAGAGCCTCGGCCGGTCTGAGCACGAAAAGTGGATGGACGAGGCGATCAAGGAGGCCCGGCTGGCGGAAGTGCGGGACGAAGTGCCGGTCGGATGCGTGATCGTTCACGGAGGTGCCATCATCGGCCGTGGACACAACCAACTTGAAGTGCTTCAGGATCCCACGGCTCATGCGGAGATGATCGCCATCACCGCAGCGGCCGCGACACTGGGAAGCAGAAGACTTCTCGATTGCACGTTGTACGTAACTCTGGAGCCCTGTGCCATGTGTGCCGGGGCGATTGTGCTTTCGAGAGTACCATTGGTGATCTACGGGGCATCGGATCCGAAAGCCGGAGCGGTGGATACGCTGTACAATCTGCTCAACGATTCACGCCTGAATCACACGTGCGAAGTAATCGCCGGAGTCAGAGCGGCGGAGTGCGGATCGCTGCTTTCGAGTTTTTTTTCCGGTCTGCGGCGGCAGAAGGCGAACGGAGCATGATCCTCGCCGAAGTCCACAGCAACTGATTTTCTTGGCTGACCGGTCATCTGAAGGAAGGGATGGCTCGCATGAAGAACATTTTCAATGCGCTTGAGCGCCGGAAGTTGACAGGCTTGCTGCGACGCGGGTCTGTCGTGGTCGCGTCATTCGTGCTTGTGTCGGTCGGTTTCGCCGAGGAATCCGAGTGTGCGAGTGTAGTCCGGAAGGTTCAGGAACAATGCGCCGCCTTTGTCGATCAGGTCAGGGATATCACCCTGCTGCAGGAGATGCGCGCCGAGCACAGCGTCACCGATCAGGTGGTGCTGCAGAAGGGCCTGAAGACGCGCGTCGAGACTCGCCGCCATTCGGAGGAGGCGGGTTTGGGACTCGCCGGAGACGCTCCGACGTCATTTGAGATGCTGGAGATTTTCGACGGGCTCGCGGGATGGCGGATGCTCGGCGAAGGTCCGGTGGAGAAAATTTCGCTGAGCGAAGTAGAGAACTACTCGGCGACGCATAGCTGCTGGGGATTCGATCCCGAGCAGGCGGCGAAAGGCGATCCGAAACGGGTACCCGATCGCGAATGCTGCGCGGTTGCTTTCGATGACGATGGCGCGCATTATGAACTCATGCTCTGCGCAAAACGACTGGTTATTCTCGAAGGCGCGCGGACGGATTCCAGCGGCGACGTGCTGCGCTGGGTTCATTCCGATTTCAACAAGGTGTACGGCGATTTCCTGTATCCGTTCAAGACGGAAGTTTTCGTCAACGGCGAACTCGCTTCCACTTCGGGAGTGCTGCATTTCAAGGTGAACTCCGGATTGTCCGACGACCTTTTTGATATCGAGAAGATCCGCGAAGAACGCGGGCTTGCACCCGGCAGCGTTGAGCACGGCACGACGATACGGGAAAAGGATTAAGGATGGGCTGCCTCCGGCCGTCGACGCGTGAGGGCGGACAGGCAGAGCCTGCCCCTAAACGACATCCCCAAAATACCAAAGTGAAAATTGTTCGCCGAGCGGGGTGCCCTCACCCCGCCGGAACCTGAAGCACTCCGGTATCCGCCTTCCGGGCACCCGCGACGGGCAACGGACGACATAACGTGACCGCTTCAACTTGCAGACACAAGCTCGAGCCGTGTTGGCTGCTTGCAGCCGACCGAAAGACGAGACTCCACGGATAACATCTCAAGAACACCAGAATGAACCTTCTGCGCCGAGCGGGGTGCCCTCACCCCGCCGGAACCTGAAGCACTCCGGTCTCCGCCTTCCGGGCACC
>CAZGVT010000284.1:0-4331 GCA_964529255.1 uncultured Alphaproteobacteria bacterium
AATTCTCCTTCCAAGAGCGTGAACTAGTAAAATTAAGTTTGTCCCGATACCCAAAACAAATCGCCGCGGCTGCAAGTGTAATCAAACCGAGATCAACAACTGCCGAGGGGATGAACTGATCCTGTGAATACACCAGCCGGTTGAGATGGTAGACGATGAATCCCTCCGTGTAGCCCGGCTCTCCGGCCCGCAAGTGCAGCCAGGTTTCGAGATCGGTCAGCGGACACAGCTCGCGAAGCGCGAATATCGCCAGCGTTAGCAACACACACACAAGATGCCACGGCCGGAGTTTACGAAAGTGATACGCAAGGGCGCCGCCGAGCACGATCCATGCGATCCACAGCCCATGCGCTATAAGAACCAAAGTTGCCGTAGTAGCGTAAATGTCCTGGGATTCGTCCACGTTGGTTGTTCAGGGCAAAGCGCACCCACCCTGTACTACTTGCGACGAAGCGCCTGACCTTGAGTGTGCGGGCTCGCATTCGTCAAGTACTCATCATCGAGGTCGCGGTCGAAGGCGGATCGCTCAATGTTTCGGTGCCGCGACGTTCAGAAGCAGGGCCCAATTTACCGACTCTCGATGCGAAAATCAAGCGCGGGAACGAGAGCATCTCCCGCACAGTTCTTGCAAGTGAACACGGGTTGACGTACATTACCCGCAAAATGCCTGTACCATCAGGCGAGATCGCGCAACATCAGAGAAAACAGTATGCTAAAAGATAGCGGCCCGATTCGACGCAAAACCTTGGCGATGCTGGTGGGTGGAGGCCCGGCTCCGGGCATAAACGGAGTGATTCGGGCGACAACGATTGAAGCGCTCAATAACGGCTTGCGCGTCATCGGGATCTACGACGGATTTCACTGGCTCATGCAAGGTGATGCCACGCGCGTCGTCGAATTGCACATGGACACCGTAAGCCGGATACATTTTCTCGGCGGCTCTATTTTGCGCACGAGTCGGGACAATCCGACCAAAGACCGGGCGAAAATGGATCACGTGATTCGTGCGTTGACGCAGCTTGACGTGGACTATCTCGTGACCATTGGCGGAGATGATACCGCCTACAGTTCACACAAGATCGCCGAACATCTTCCGGAACAGATGCAGATCGCGCACGTCCCAAAGACAATTGACAACGACCTCCCGCTTGCCGGAGACCTCCCGACTTTTGGATATGAAACGGCCCGGCACGTAGGATCGGAAATCGTGCGCTCCTTGATGGAAGATGCGCAGACAACAAGCCGCTGGTATATCGTGGTAACAATGGGACGCAAGGCCGGGCATCTCGCGCTGGGCATCGGCAAGTCGGCGGGTGCGACGCTGATCGTGATTGGGGAGGAGTTTCGCAATCGGACGATCACATTCGCCAATGTCTGCGACATCATCGAAGCCTCGACAATCAAGCGGCTGGCGATGGGCCGCAACTATGGAGTGGCGGTAGTTGCAGAGGGTATTCTGGACCTGATTGACAAGGACGATCTCACGCGCGTTGCGGAACTCGATTACGACGCGCATGGCAATCTGCGCTTCTCGGAAATTGACCTTGGGCGTTTGCTAAAGAACGAAGTGCATCGCCGTTTCAAAGAGCGCGATATTCCACTTACGATCGTCTCTAAAGACGTCGGCTATGAACTGCGGTGTGCTCCGCCGATTCCATTTGATCGCGACTATACACAGGACCTCGGTTATGCTGCCGTTCGCTATTTGCTGGACGGAGGTTCGGGAGCTATCGTATCGATCAATCGCGGGAAAATCATTCCGGTCCCCTTCCGCGAACTTGCCGATCCTGCTACGGGCAGACTGCGCATACGCACGGTCGATGTCGATTCGGATAGCTACCGGGTGGCAAGGCAGTACATGGTTCGGCTGGGACCCGGGGACTTTGCCGATCTTAAAGCTATCTCCAAACTTGCCGTCATCGGAAAAATGGAGCGCGACGACTGGGATCGCAGATTTCGGTATTTGTTGAACGATCCACCTGTGCCGGCGCAACTGCCGCAAGCAGCCGTGTCTGCTTAGCCGGCTCTAACAAGTTTAAGATTAGCTCTAACACAGGGGCGAACATCGCGTTCGCCCTACTTTTGTAGCTTGCCGAGCCGGGTTAAGCGCTTCATCACTCCGGGGCGTACGCGTACAAAAACGCGCGCAACCCGGCCGGAATCATTCTTCCAAAAACCGGAAATCTCCCATCCCTCTCATACTTTGGGGATCAGCTCAAGCACAGCGGCGAACACCGCGTTCGCTCTACTTTTTTACCTGTCTACGCAGTGTGGCTCTGTGCAACGGGCCGCGCAGGCTTGCCGCCGTAGCTGAGCAGTGTCCTGAATCGCGAGAGGTTGTATTCTGAGATCATTGCCAATTGACGAACCTGCTCAAATTGATGTCGGACGAAGACGATTTCCTGATCATCAGTGAATGCGGACGACGCGACCCCGATGCGGACGAGAGCGATTCGTTCGAAACCGCGAAGCAACTCCCGGATACGCTCCTCGGCAAACCACAGAATGCCGCGATAGTAATTGCAGCCGAGAAACGACTGCACACTTCCATGATCAAGCATGTGTTGAAACTCGCTGAATCTCCGCGGCCCCCTAAACCCGTCGAGCACCGTCTCGTGTGAGGCGAGCAATCCGGCAAGTTGAGCCTGCCTGTGAGCCGTTGAAGCGTCACAGCCCGCGGCCTCGAATGACTCGGCGAGAATTTCGCTCAATAACCAGCGCTCGAATGTGTCGAGCGCGCCGTTCGTCCGTGCTTCCGCAGTGACCGGTGCTAAGACAACAAAAGCCGCGAGCAGCACCCGCTCTCGATCGCCAACATCATCTGCCGTCTCAGGTTCAAGCCTCGCCAAGTTATTCGCAAGTCTGCGAAACTCAGCGAGCACAGCCTCGGTTCGGGACTCAACTCCAACGCTGAGCAGCGCGAGTCGGTAAAACTCCGCGCAATTCACAGCACACAGGTCAATCATCGAGTCCACAGGCTCACCCGACTCCGGCGAGAGCGATGCGAGCCGCTTGAGATTTTCTGCCGAGACCGCAACACCAAAGGTTTCCCGCAATGGAGCAAGGTGCATGCGCGCATACTCCCGCTCCACGCTTGGCACTCCGCGCGAATTCAGTCTTTCGGCCAATCGGGCAAGCTGCCCTTCAGCATCGTCGTATAGCTCGCGAAACTCGGTAATGACTCTTGCCTCATAAGCTTCGAGGTCCATGCGCAGACCGAATTCGACGATCTGGCGCGATGATACAAGATACTCCAGGGATCGCACGCGGTCCTTCAACAAGTAGTGTAGCCCGGGCTCGACGCGCAAGCCAAGCCCCTCGCGCTCCGCGTCGCTGAATCTCAGCATGCCGGACGCGCGCGCATACGCGTTGTGGTACACGACAAGCGCGCGCCTCGCACCCAATCGGTTGGAATAGACATAAACATTTTCATCGACTCCCCCGTGATCCGACTGGAAATCGTAAAGGCGGAAATGCTCCGATCCGGCGAAGAGTTCCCGCTCGCGCAAGAGTGGAAACACCTCCCGCTCGTGTCGCGAAACAAGAAAGGTGTCCGGTTGCTCGTCATAGTAGGAACGTCGATACTCGTGGCCATATTTCTCCGTGAAGCCCTCAACCTGGCCATGACCGAACATCGGCAGTCCCGGAAGAGTCGCCATCAGGATCGCGACGCCGAAATACTTGTCTCCCTTTCCGAATTGCTCGACGGCAGTGTCTTCATCCGGATTGTTCATGAAGTTCACATAGCGCTGCAAAACGCGCGCATCAAAATCCACCGTGTTCCTGATGACCTGACGGTACTTCGCATTCTCCTCATGCTTGAGCATATTCATGAACGCGCTGTTGTAAACGCGATGCATGCCCAGTGTACGAACAAAGTACCCTTCAGTCAGCCAGAACGCTTCGGCAATCAGCAGACAATTCGGAACCTCCGCCGCAAGTCGATCCACAACTTCCCGCCAGAATTCAACAGGCATTAGCCTGCTGAACTGCTCCCGGCTCATCCCATGCTCGGCTCGCGATGGAATTGATCCTCCGCTGCCGGGTTCGGGAAACCACAGTCTCTGATAGTGCCGCTTGGTCAAAGTCATCGCGGCATCGAAGCGCAGGACATTGAACCTCTTCGCCACATCAATGATCTGCCGGATCACCGCCTCGCGCGTGTCCTGCCGCATGAAATTCAATTGAGCCGTATCATTCCACGGGAAACTCGTGCCGTCATTGCCGTGATAGACATAGCTGGTCCGACCGGTACGGTGATGTCGCATTTCGAATACGACTGCCGCATCGGTCTGGTCCCAGTATCCGTCTTCAATGCGAATCTCCATGTC
>CAZGVT010000285.1:0-4302 GCA_964529255.1 uncultured Alphaproteobacteria bacterium
GGCCTGCCCCGGCGGCTGCGTGAGCGGAGCCTCCGGTCCCGACCTATTCTATCAATACACTCCCACGTCGAGCAACACACTAAACATCACGCTGAACAACAGCGGCATTCCGCCCTACTACGGCGTGCTGCTCGTGAATGGAGTCTGTTATTCGCCCCCCGGTAATTGCTGCGTCACCGTTTCCAACTATGCGGTCACACCCGGAGTGCCCTTGAGTATCGTTGTCGACGGCTGCTGCCGAAGGGGAACAGACTTCCAGTTACAAATCTCCGAAAATGCTCCGCCGCCCTGTCTGCAATTCTGTGATCTCTACTTTCAGGATCCGGAGCAATGCGCTGACGGCTACATGGACACCTATAACGGCGGCTGTGAAGAGTCCTCGCCCGCATTCCAATCCCTCCCTTGCGGCAACGGCATTTGTGCCTACTCAGGATATTATTTCACCGGCGGCATTTGGCGCGTGGACAACGATTGGTACGAATTTACATTGGCTCAACGTCGCAATGTAACCTTTGCATTGAACAGCGAGCTGCGCAACCGTGTCCGCATCTTCCAGCGCGGCATTGTCGGCTGTCCCGATAAAGTGCTGTTGCACGAGTCCGTGCGCGACTCCTGCATCTACCACCAATGGTCGATGGAACTCGATCCCGCTACGTATTGGATTGCGATCAGTCCCTTCTCGCCGCCGCTGAGTGCGAATACGCTACGCTACGTCCTTTCCACCACCTGCGGACCGCCGGCCTGCGAAACCAACTACTGCAACAGCCCGCTTTCGGTCACGCAAGGTGTGAATTTTGACAGCACACTCTCAAGCTGCTGCGCCACCGACGCGCTGCCGCAGGTGTTCGTCGACGGTTGCGGCAGTTCGACGGTCAATTCCAGCGGCGATCTCGTGCACTTCGTCTGGCTGCAAACCGCCGACACGATTGAAGTCCTCGCGTCTTCGCCCACACTTGATGTGCAAATTTTCATCACCGGTTTCTGCGCCTTCGACCCGTATTCGTCCTGCGTCAACTCTCGCGATCTGCTCGGCGCCGGTCAAGGCGAGAGTTTTATCGGCCTCGCGCTCCCGGCCGGATTTTACAGCATCTCGACTTCCGCCTCTGGTCTGACTTGCGGAGCGATCCGCACACAGATTCTGTTCGGCCCGGAGATTCCCGATTCGCCTGCCGAACTCGTGATTCAACCACTTGGCCCCGACATTCGTCTCGCCTGGGACCGCGTGGCCGGAGCGATCCAGTATCATGTCTACCGCGACACGACCGTCAACATCAGTCCGTCCCCCGCGCTGCTCATCGGCTCAACCGGCGATTCAACCTATACCGATACGGGCATCATCTCAAATCCAAACGCCAAGCATTTCTACTTCGTCACGGCGGAATGAGCAACCACGGTACTTCCCATCCGGTGCCGCACTCCCGCTTCCGTCCGCCGGATTCTGACTTCAGAGAATGATCAACAAAAAAAACCGCTGCTGCTCGACCTGTGAAGCCGGCCACCGCAGCATTCTCGCCTGCCTCAATCCCGCACAAATGAAACAGCTCCTCGCTCACAAGCAGGAGCGCGAATACCGCAAAGGTCAGGTGATCTTCTACGTCGGCGACGAGCTGCAGCACGTCTTCTGCATTCATTCCGGCTTTGTCAAACTTTACAAAGTCGATCGCAGCGGCCGCGAAATGGTGATTCGTTTTCTCGGCGCAGGCGACGTGCTCGGCTACAGACCGATTCTCTCCAATGAACCTTCCGCCGCAGAGGCGGAGTGCGTGGTGACCTGCAATGTGTGTCTCATCCCCAGGTCCCAGTTCAATGATTGGCTGGCCGAGTCACCCGAACTTTCCACTTCACTCCTGCGCAAACTCGCCCGCGACCTCCGCGAGTCCGAAGAACTCTGGCTGATCCATGCCAGTGAAAGTGCGGAAGTCAGGCTGGCGCATTTCCTCTGCCAACTTGTCGAACTCTCCGAAAGAGCCCCCGGAACCGTGAACTCGTCGCGCATCACCATTCCCAAAACGGAAATCGCCCGCGCCGCCGGACTCACACCCTCAACACTCTCACGCATTCTCGCTAAATTCGCCCAAGGAGGTCACATTAGACTCGCTACAAGGCACTTCGATATCGTTCACCCGGATTATTTTCAACTTATGATCAAATAGCTCCATGTGGGGTTTGCTCCAGAGCAAGTTACAACTTGCATCAAAAGCTTGAATCCCTCCGCAGGAATGCGTTTCTTTTTGCACCATTACCGGCTATCGAATTCAGCCGGAAACAAAAAGGCGCAAACCATGTTCACTTCTCTTTTTCCCATGGGTCGCCTGTCGGCCCTTTTTCTGTTGTGCTTCGCCCTGCCGTTATTGGCCCTGCCCGTTCCAACGACTCTGAACGATTTCTTCATGCCCGGCTCACAGCCCAACCAATCAGGCAACATCGAGAATATCGACCGGTGCTCTAATTGCCATTCGGGCTACGATGAACCAACCGCCGAGCCCTGGGCTCCATGGCAAGGCAGCATGATGGCTCAAGCTATGCGCGATCCCCATTTTCTTGCCGCTATGACTATCGCCAATCAGGATGCCCCGCAAAGCGGAGATCTCTGCATCCGCTGTCACGCTCCCAAGGGCTGGCTTGAAGGCCGCTCTGTCCCCACAGATGGTTCCGCGCTTACTGACAACGATCGCCAAGGAATCCAATGCGATTTCTGTCACCGGCTCGTCCGACCGACTGCGATCGGCGTGAATCCCTATCCGGGAGACGGTACGTATACCTCACAAACTTATCCGCGCGACCAGACTTATCTCGGCACAATCCAGATTCCTCCCGCCTCCGCAAACGGCATGTACATCGCGGACAGCAATCAAGACAAACGCGGTCCCTTCAGCGATCATGTCGCACGTCACGGCGTGTTCTATTCACCCTTTCATAGTGACTCGCGAATCTGCGGAACCTGCCACAACGTGAGCAATCCGGCCTTCTCGCGACAGCCCGACGGCAGCTATACTCCGAATGCTTTCGATCAGCCGGCGGGCAACTTCGATCCGTACACAATGTTCCCTGTGGAGCGGACGTTTGCAGAATGGGAGATGAGCGAGTACAACTCCGTTCAAGGAGTCTTTGCCCCGCAGTTCGGCGGCAATCTGCAATATGTTCGCACGTGTCAGGACTGCCACATGCGCGATATCACCGGTCACGGCTGCGACAAACCCGATGCCCCGCTGCGTGCCAACTTGCCCTTTCACGACATGACCGGCGGCAATACGGTCGTTCCAACTTGGGTCGCGCAGCAGTTTCCCAATGAAGTGAATGTCGTCGCGCTTAACAACGGCATTGCCCGCGCGCGATACATGCTGGAAAACGCCGCCTCGCTGGTGATGGACGTCGCCTATGAGAACGGCGATCTCATCGCCACAGTGCGTGTCACCAACGAGACCGGACACAAACTGCCGTCCGGCTATCCTGAAGGTCGCCGAACCTGGATTCACTTGCAGGCTTTCAATGCGGATTCACTGCTTATCTATGAGTCCGGGGCGTACGACACTGCAACTGCGATCTTGAATCACGACCTGCACGCCAAGATCTATGAAGTCGAACTCGGCATCTCTACCGCCCTCGCGCCTGTTGTCGGATTGCCCGCCGGGCCGTCATTCCACTTTGTCGTCAATGACACCGTGTACAAGGACAACCGCATTCCTCCGCGCGGATTCACGAACTCAAATTTCGAGGCCATTCAATCTCCGCCCAGAGGCTACAGTTATCCCGACAGCCAGTATTGGGATGACACCGATTATCCGCTGCCGCTCGAAACCGCCTACGCCACCGCGACGCTCTACTATCAGACCGTAAGCAAGGAATACATTGAATTCCTCCGCGATGAAAATGTGACCAACGCGGACGGACAGACTGCCTACGATCTGTGGGAAGCCAACGGCAAGTCGCGTCCGGTTCCGATGCGCTCGGTCACCGCACCCGCGCCGCCGCCCATCGTGCCTGTGGATGATCTGACCGTGCGTTGGCTGGCGCTCAGTGACAGCATTGATCTGGAACTCAACTGGACCGCCATACCCGGCGCCGCAATCTATCACATCTATGCCGCCGAATCTGCCGACGCTGCCGGAACCGAACTCCTTACCACTGCCGCTCCCGCAGCCATCGTCCGGCTCTCACTTGAGGCCGTCGAGAGTAAGGGATTCTTCTACGTCACCGTCGAGTAAAGCGCCACGCATTCCACCGCACTCATCCCCACCAAATACTTCGCGAGGCTGTCCCATAAGTATGGGATGGCCTCTTTCTTTTGCGGTTGGGATGAGT
>CAZGVT010000286.1:0-4300 GCA_964529255.1 uncultured Alphaproteobacteria bacterium
CTCCGGTGATTACGTTTCCAAGACCGCCACTAATTACCGCATTGTCTCCTCCAGTCAGGTCATTGTGAGTTCCACCACAAATTACGGCAGCTCTGCTTGTGAAGATTCGATTATGAAGGCCGCTTCCTATGAAGCCAAGGTCAGCCTCCTCGATGGAGTTCGACGAGTCTGCCCACCCTTGATTATCTCCGCCGCAGATAACGCTGCCGTTTGAAAGGAAGACCGAGCCGGCACGCCCGCTCAAGACTCCCGAGAAGCTCCCCATCACTAAGTTTCGTCTTCCGCCGCTAATCGTCGTGCCAATTGATGGTGCCGAGATGTCATTACTATCACCTCCGGCTATGGTATTATAGTCACCCCAGACCGAATTGGCGTGACCTCCAGCAATTGTTGAGTAGTCCGAACCTGTCGTTATTTCATTGATGTCGCCTCCTCCTACAGTGGAGCGATTTCCGGCGACATCATTGTAGCGACCGCCTCCAATGGTTGAGTATTGCCCCGTAGCATCGTTGTAGGTTCCGCCGCCGACGGTAGAGTAGAAGGTTGTTGAGGTGTTGCGATAGCCACCGCCGATAGTCGCGGAGTTTCCGCTTGCGGTGTGGTAGTAGCCTCCTGCGATACAGGATGCGTCTCCGGTTGCGTAGTTGTGATAGCCGCCGCCTACAACGGAGAGATTTCCTTCTGCCCGGTTCCCGTCAACAGTGTCCGGGTCACCGCCTCCTGCTATGACTGAGTAGTCGCCGCTCGCGAAGTTGAATTGTCCGCCGCTAACCGTGGAATGATAACCAGTTGCGTAGTTGTTATGCCCCAAACAAATGGAAAAATCGCCCTCCGCAGAATTGCTAAGTCCCGATGCGAACGAATAGTCACCAGTTGCATGGCTGAAAGCGCCGAGTACATTGGATTGTTCGCCGTCGTTTGAGTTGGCAGGTCCTACGGTGATCTTGCTTGCGATGCTACCGCCGGAAGCATCGTCCACCGTGCCGACTCGAAACGAGAAGGGCACGCTTCGCAATTGAACGCGCGGGAGCATTTCGGCATCCGCTCCGACTTGAACACCAAGCCAGAGCGTTCCGTCGGTGGAGAGGCCGGACTCGAACGGGGTGATTGTGCCGAGTGCGACATTGTACAATCCGTCGGCGACGGTTACTGTTTGAGCTTCGGTCCAGAAGGCAGCCGGACTGGCCACGTCATTGTACAGTCTGAAGGTGATGGACACGACGGTGTCGAGCGGCGCGCCGTCGGGCGACGTCAGCAATCCTTGATGGACCAATGTAGAAGGTTCTGCGATTGCTGATGCGGCGACCGCCAGCAGGCAGATGAGCGCGACCGCGAAGCAAGCGCGAGCGAAAGCTTTGCTATTTCGAGGATTCACGAGTTACCTCCAATGCGGCTTTGGCCTGACCAGCCATTAGCGATTGTATTTGTGATTGCAATTTTGAGTTTTCGGTTCTGAGTTCCTGAACTTGATTTGCAAGTTCCTTCACTGCCGCGAACAGCACTCCGTCGGCGTCAAGGGTCTCGATACCGAGAGAGTCGGATCCGAGATGTAAGGCATTCCAGAAATCCTGGGCCATGGGGCCGATGTGCTTGGTGCCTGCCTTCTCAGATTTGTATTCCCAGTCCTTTATGGGCAGATTTGCGACTTTTTCAAGCACGAGCTTTGTATTGCAGGGGTTGATGTTCCGTTTCTTCGTGCTGTCGGAAACGACGATCCATGCATTTCCTCCGGCACCCAAGCGCATGCCCGAAGATGAAGCCGAGTTGGTAAAGAGCCTGATGCCACCGGCGGCGCGGACTGTGAATTCGTTGTCAGTGGATGAAGTCGCTCCGGTGTTGGAGGATGCGTCACTCCAGACGAATGCCCCGCGATTCCACGCGCTGGCGTTGCGGCCTGCCGCGAAGGCGTAAGACGCATACGCCGTGTTTCCGGAGCCTCCAGGAATTGTTGCGCAAGTATCTCCAACGAAGTTGTTTCTGCCTCCGCCGATCACCCCGTACCAAGTTGAAATTGAATCGTGATCCATCCAGTTTGCGACACCGCCTCCGATCACGGACGCGTAAGCGTTGAGGAAGTTTCCGGAATCAGCATTAGTTCCGCCGCCACCCCCGATGAAGTTGTAGTCATCTCCTACGGTGTTGTAGCCGCCTCCTGCGATGGTGGAGTAGTCCGAGCCGGTGGTTATGGTGTTGACATTCCCGCCTCCGACAGTGGAGCGATTTCCTGCGACGTCGTTATACCGTCCGCCTCCAATGGTTGCGTATTGCCCTGTTGCGTCGTTGTACGTTCCTCCGCCAACGGTAGTGTAGAAAGATGTTGAAGTGTTTCGATAGCCACCTCCGATGGTTGCCGAATTGCCGCTGGCGGTGTGGTAATAGCCGCCGGCGATACAGGATGCGTCTCCGTGAGCATTGTTGTTGTAGCCTCCGCCAATGACGGAGTAGTTTCCTGTTGCGTTGTTAGACTCAGTTGAGTCGTCGCCTCCGCCACCGGCGATGACGGAGAATTGCCCGTAGGCGAAGTTGTATCCTCCACCGGAGACGGTCGCGTAGTAGTCGCCCGCGACGTTGTGATTCCCTCCGCCGACGGTTGCATCATCGAGGAATGTGGAGTTGCTACGTCCGCCGCCAATTGAGGAGTAGATTCCGTCGGCGATATTGGAATATCCGCCAGCGATAGTTGACGACAATCCGTTTGCGCGGTTTCGGCGGCCACCGGCAATGACTGAGTAATCTCCGATGGTCGAGTTCGAATCGGCGGTGATTCCGCCTCCTCCACCGACGGTTGAGCGTAGGCCTCGTGCGCGATTGTTCTGTCCCCCGGCGATGGTTGACCACATTCCAGAAGCTTGATGGAAGGTTCCACCCGAGATGGTTGCTCCGTCAGCGGTTGCTTGATTGTAGTTCCCGCCACCGATGAAAGCAGAGCCGCCGGAAGCTACCTGTTCGTAACCGCCTGCGATAGTTGAAGCCGCTCCGGTTGCAAGGTTGCGTGCTCCTCCACTAATGGTTGAGAAGTCCCCGACAGCGGAGCTGGTGTCGGAGAGAATTTCGCCGCCGCCGCCCGCGATAACTGAGTAGACTCCGCGCGCACGATTGTACTGTCCTCCGCCGACGATCGAATAATCTCCGGAGGCAATGTTGTTTGTGCCGAGGACCATTGCATTTGCTCCGCCGTTCGTGTTGGCGGTTCCGGCGTTGAGCTTGCCGTTGATGACGACGTCTCCAGAGATAGTTCCGCCTGCCGCTTCGTCAATGGTCCCGATGCGGTAGGCGTAGGGGACTGCGGCGAGGTCAATGCGCGGGGACATTTCGGCGTCGGTTCCGACTTGGATGCCGAGCCACATGCTTCCGTCATCGAAGAAGGTTTGGGGGAAGTTGTCGGCGGCGCCAAGCAGGACGTTGTAGATTCCGTTGACGGTTGTCACATCTGCGATTTCGTCCCAGATAGGTGACACACTCGAGAATTCGGGATATAGTCGGAAGGTGATACTGACGGTTGTATCGAGCGGAGTTCCGTCGGGACGAGCAAGATAGCCTTGATAACTGATCCAATGGGGAACGGCAGCGAGAGCCGTCACGCTGAACAGCAAAAGGATCAGCAAGGCGAGCGCTTTGCACGGATTCATCAGATGACTACTTTGATGATTCATGGTTTGCCTCGAGAGCAGCTTTGGTTTGTCCGGCCATTAGGGATTGAATTTGTGAACGTAGAGAGATAATTTCGTGTTGCATCTCGCGGTTTTGTTTCGCGAGTTCCTGAATGGCGGCGAGGGCGACGCCGGAGGGGTCGAGAGTGGAAATGGTGGTGTCGCTTTCGCCGAGTTGGAAGGCATTCCAGAAGTCCTGTGCCATGGGGCCGACGTGACGAATGTGCGCCGGATCATCCTTGTAGCTCCATGCTTCGATGGGCATATCGGTGATCTTTTTCAGCACGTCAGCACCGTTGACTTTGCCATAGCGCAATTTCTTTGTAGAGTCACAGAGGGCGCTCCAAGAGGTTTGGTTTGCGGGCAACTGTGCTCCAAGCGTCGCGGCTGCATTCGTGAACATCCGGACGCCGCCGGAAGCGCGGAGGCTGAACTGGTTGTCGGCGGTCGAAGGAAAGTCGGTGTACGTTCTGTCGGCCCAGACAAAGGCACCGATGTGGTTAGCTTTTGCGCGGAAGCCCATTGCGGTGGCCATGAACGCCGTGGCTTCATTGCCTGCGCCACCGGGAATGGTTGAGGTGGAACCGCTAGCGATGTTGCCGTTACCACCAGCGACAACAGCATCCTGTCCGGTGGCTTGGTTTTGGAAG
>CAZGVT010000287.1:0-4295 GCA_964529255.1 uncultured Alphaproteobacteria bacterium
ACGCTCAGGTTGTGCAGGCGGCGACGAAGTGGAAGAGAGTCGCCTTGAAGCAGTTCAACTGCAAGGTCGGCGAAGGCATCATCACCGACATGCGAGCCGTGCGCAAGGATTACTTCCTCGATCACGATCACAGTGCCTATGTCGATCAGTGGGACTGGGAACGCGTGATGACTCCCGAGCAGCGGAATCTTGCCTTCCTGAAAGAGACGGTGCGCAAGATCTGGAAAGTGCTCAAGAATTCCGAGCGCTTCATTCACGAAAGATATCCGAAGCTGAAATCTTCGAAGTATCCCGATCTTCCGGAAGAGCTTGAGTTCCTGCATGCCGAAGAGATTCTCGACATGTATCCCGAACTTCCACGCAAGCAGCGGGAAACGAAACTGCTCTCGGAGAAGCATCCGGCGGTGTTCATCATTGGGATCGGCTGGACGCTCAAAGACGGCTATCCGCACGAAATGCGCGCGGCCGACTATGACGATTGGGTGACTCCGACGCAAGGTGAGACGGGCAAGAATACGCACGGTTTGAACGGCGACATTCTGGTCTGGAATCCCGTCACGAAGCGGCGTCATGAACTTTCGTCGATGGGCATTCGTGTGACGAAGGATACGCTGAAGATCCAGCTCGAAAAGACCAATCAGATGGATTTCCTCAAGCTGCCGTATCACAAGGCGATTCTCAGCGATGAGATTCCGCTCTCTGTCGGCGGCGGAATCGGTCAGTCACGCACGACGATGCTGTTGCTGCGCAAGGCGCATCTCGGCGAAGTCAGCGTTACCGTATGGCCGAAGAAGTTGAAAGATATTTGCGCGGTGAGACAGATTCACGTGTTGAACTGAGTGTTATGCCATCTTCCCAAAAGAGCGGGGCGTGCCAAAAGGCACGCCCTGTCTTGCTGTTGAGGGGAATTTCAGGCAGTCGGCTGCGAGCAGCCAACGCGGCGGCGTGACGGAGAGGCATTCCCGTCTGAGACTGGACTCCGCGACTCCGCAAAGCCGCGATTGAATCTTCCAAGCTCCGTTAATTCAGCATGATACGGAAAAGTGGATTAACAAGTCCGTATTACCCGCATTATTACGAATTCGTTAAGATACTACTGCATCCCTTGACATTGCGGGCCGGTATGGCTATATATTCATCACCTACGTGATCGGGCCTGCTTTAGACTGTGGACATTTTCTCCGGGAGAGGAAAATGGAAAGTCGGCGGCTTGGCTGGATAGGAAAGTCGGTGTGTCGTTGTCCGAAGAGTATCTGCATTCGGACCAGTTATAGCTACGAGCAAGATTGGCAGCGAACCGAGCTTCGCTGCTTTTTTGTTGGTCTGCAATAAGATTAGGTCGGTCAAGAGCTAAGTGAGCGTACCAAACTCAGAAAAGGAGTGCCTTATGCAAAGGCAAAGGATGTGGTTTGCCCTGCTGATTCTCAGCTGTTCGGTTTTGGTGCTGAGCGCCAGCGAATCACCGCCAATGGCGACCCCCGGGCTGTTTTCGTCGACCGCTTCCGGGACGCAAATGCAGGCAGCAATCGCGGAGAAGGCAGCGTCTGTCGGCGACCTTGAGGCGCGCATTCAGCGGCTGGAGAAAATGCTGATCACAACGGCGGTGCGCGCGAACGATGTTCCGCTGCATATCAAGATGCAGCTCAGCGGACTCTACGCGCAGCGTCCCGGAAACCGCCGCGAAGCGCTGGACCAAGGAAACGACACCTGCCCGCCCACGGTCATTGGAGCCATTCCGTACACAGATTCCGGCACGACGGCGGGCATGGCGAATAATTTCACGCCGACTTGCGCGGCATCCAGCGCGCCGGATGTGATCTACTCCTACACCCCGGCAGCCACCGCTATCCTGCAGGTTTCCCTCTGCGGCAGCGCCTATGACACCATGCTTGCCATCCGTTCCGGTGGCGCGTGTCCCGGTACCGTTCAAGATGCCTGCAACGACGATTTCTGCGGCCTGCAGTCCCAGATTACGTTCACGTTCAACGCCGGGACCACGTACTATATCATCGTGGACGGCTGGAGCACGAGCAGTGGTGCGTACACACTGAACATTGACGTACCCCCGCCGCCATGCAGCGTCACCTGTCCGGGCGGATCACTGGTTGAGTGTCCCGAAGATCACTTGAATCCGGATCACGGCGACGTGGATTGCGACGGCGGTTGCAACTCTCTGGTGCCGACCTACCAGAATATCTCGTGCGGCCAAACCGTTTGCGGCGTGGGCTTCACCTATGTGGCCGCGGGCGGCGGCAATTCCCGCGACACCGATTGGTACTACTTTACGCTCGTGCAGCCGGAAACCGTCATCGTGACCTGCCGCGCGGAGTTTCCGATGGTCTGCGGAGTGGTCAATGACGTGGATGATTGTATTGCGCCCGCATTTGTCGACGCGGAAGTAGCAGCCGGGCTTTGTTCGCTGACGACCGTTGTTATTCCCTGTCTCGCGGCGGGTAACTATGCGATGTTCGTCGGGCCGAATGGATTCGACGGTGTGCCGACGCCGCTGGACTATGTGGCAACTCTGGAGTGCCGTCCGTGCGCGCCATGCGTTTCCGATCTGCTGCTTGCGGCACCGGGCGCCATTTCCGGAAACACTTGTGGCGCGGGGAACGACTGCGGGTTATTCACGTCGGAGGAGCAGATCATCGAGGTCATGATTCCGGCGGATGGACAGTGGACGTTCTCGCTGTGCAACCCGGATACGACCGGATTGTGGGACTCGTACATCTATCTCAGTGCGGCTTGTTGCGGAGTCGCGATGAATGAGGACGACGACGGCTGCGGCATCGTCGCCGGTTGGTCGGAGATTGCCTGTCAAGTACTTACGGCCGGCACATACTATGTCGCGGTGGAGGGGTTCAGCGACACCGATTGCGGACCATACACACTATCGGTCTCACAATGCGCTCCCTGCGATATTGTCTGCGATCCTCTGGACCTGGTGGAGTGTGCCGAAACTCCGGACTCCACACACTCCGATAATGATTGCGACGGCGGCTGCAATGTGCCGATTGAGCTTGTCGCGATGAATCTGGTAAGCGCTCAGCCGATTTGCGCGCGCACATTCACCTATACCGGGCCGGGTGGATCGCAGTCCCGTGACACGGACTGGTTCCGCTTCCAGGTCACCTGCTCAAGCACGGTGCTCTGGACCGTGAGTGCGGAGGTCGCGATGGCGATGTACGTGCTCGACGTCGTGAACTGCGATACTATTTTCCTTGTCGCTCAGGGTGTGACGACGAATCCGTGCGTGCCGGTAACGATTGGGGCGACGGGCGTTCCTCCGGGAGAGTATTATGCCTTCGCCGCTCCCACGGTTTTCACCGGTGTGCCCATGTCCGACTACCGGGCACAGATTGACATCTCGCCATGTGCTCCGCCCAATGATCCAACCAATTTAACGATCATTCCGTCGGCGATTCCGATCCCGGGGCCCAATCCGGGAGTGATGCTGCGCTGGCTTGCGCCGCAATCCGGCCCGATGCCTGTGGCGTTCAACATTTATCAGGCGGATGACGGCGGCACCGATGATCCGCCCGGAGAGTGGATTGCGCGGATGGATTGGGATCCCGAAGAAGGCGACCCCGAGCTGTTCATCGGCGTGGACATGGATCAGCTCAACTACCGCAACAATCGTTATCTTGTGAGAGCAACGACGGAACCGCCGCCTTTGGCTTCCGAAGTACTCTTCGATCCGGAGATTCAGAACGACACGGTGCTTGTGCAGCCCATTCCGCCGAATATTTTCTGCATCATTTGCTTCCGCGTGCGCTGGCAGACTCCGATCTATGACACGCGAACCCACTACACCCGTGGCATGGTACCGGCCGACGCGCAGCGCTGGAAATGTTCCAACGGCAGTTGGTGCTACAAGAAACGCATCGGCAGTCAGACGCACTCCAGACCTGTCTACTGGATTGTCCGCAACTGGGCTCCGGCCTACATTACACAGTGTCACCGTTTCTACGACGTCAACGGCATCCTGTTGGGAGAAATCTATCGTACGATTTGCTTCCCGTAAGTTCACCCTCGGTCGATGAAATGACGAAGGGGCTGTCCCACAATATGGGGCAGCCTCTTTTGTTGACAAATTCCATCGATTTTTGGGGAGCTGTCTTCCTTCGGTCGGCTGCAAGCAGGCAGCACGGCTCGGGGGCTGTCTTCCGGCGGTCGGCTGCAAGCAGCCAACACGGCTCGGGGGCTGTCTTCCGGCGGTCGGCTGCAAGCAGCCAACACGGCACAGGGGGCTGTCTTCCTGCAGTCGGCCGCAAGCGGCCAACACGGCACAGGGG
>CAZGVT010000288.1:0-4284 GCA_964529255.1 uncultured Alphaproteobacteria bacterium
GGACTACCGCATCCTACATCAGTCCACTCACACGGAGCTGCTGCCCTCAACCGTCGCGCCGTTCCAGCCGGAGGTGGGACATCCCTCGCGACTCGACGAAGCGGATCATATTCAACCCGATGCATCTATCTACTCCGCAGATGCCTGGTTCCCGGCGAGCCCGATTGAAGTCTCCGCGCCCGTTGTTCTGCGCGACGTGCGTTTCGTCGTACTCGTCGTCTATCCTGTGCAGGTCAATCCGGTGACCGGAGAAATGCGCGTCTTCGATGAGTTGGAAGTGGAACTCTACAACAGCGGAGGAGTCGGCGAAAACGAAATTGCTTTCACGCCACAGACCATTTCTCCCTCCTTCAAGCGGCTCTACCAGTCATTCATCAATTTTGAAGACAGTCCGCTCGATGCGCTTCCGGTGCTCCCCGGACGGCACATGTACATCTGCAAGAACAATGCTACCGTCTATACTCAGGTGGACAAGCTCGTCGAATGGCGGCGCAAGACCGGTCACGATGCCTATCGTGTGACAACCGCGCAAACCGGTACGTCGGCAACGCAGATTCGAGCCTACATCGAAAACGAGTACAACGTCTCGAACGGCACGCTCGAATTTGTGACCATGGTCGGCGACCCCACCGCGGTCGATCCCTATTCGTTGACGACCGAGAACACAGAGCGCTATGACAACTATTTCGCCGCGCTGACCGGAGGACCCGATCCCGATCCGATGCAGGACATTGCCATCGGTCGTTTACCGTGCACAGGATCATCGGACTTGCAGACGATTATCAACAAGATCATTCGCTACGAGTCCACTCCGTACACCGCCGATACAACATGGTTCTCCCGCGCGGCCTGTTTTTCCCATACGGTCATCCTGCCGTCGAATGCGTCGACGAAAGAGTACACGCGCCAGATCATGCTGCAATATGGCATGAATCCCGTGACGTACGACACGATCGACAATTACACCGACGTCAATTTGCTGAACACGCGCATCAACACCGGTGTATCGGTATTCAATCACCGTCTCTCGCACAACGGACAGCTAACCTCCAACGATCTTACCGGCATTAACTGCGGACAGAAAAATCCGTTCGTCTGCACGATCTCCTGCGGCTACGGATGGTTCACCTTTGTCGGCGCCGCCTACGATGTCACCCGCGTTTGGGTGCGCATGGGCTTGCCCAATAATTCCAACGGCGCCATCGGTTGCGTGGGCATGGCGACGACCAGCACCTGGGTGGCGGAAAATAATATTCTCGACGCGGGCATGATGTCCGCGCTCTTCGCTCTCGGCATTCGCGAACAGGGCCTCGTGCTCATGGAAGGTGAGTTACAGCTCTTTCGCCAATTCTGGGGTTTCGGCCAGGAAAACGACGTTAACCAGTTCACCTACTGGGCAAATTTGATGGGAGATCCGGCAACTCCCATCTGGCTTGATGTGCCGCACGCTGCCGTGGTGAGCAATGAAGACACATTGCGGCTCGGCGATAATCATCTCACCGTGTCCGTTCAACTTGGTGGACAACCGGCCGAGGGATGCCTCGTCGGACTTATGAAGGGCACCGAAGTTTTCGCGCGCGGCTACACGGATGCCGCCGGAACGATTGATCTCTCCGGCACCCCAACGACTGCCGGTGTTGTCTATCTTACGGTCACCCGCGAAGGCATGATTCCGAAGCTCGATTCGGTCCGCGTGATTCAACCTGCGCAGTGGCTCGCACTCTCGAACACCATCGTCGACGATGACAACTCCGGCGGCACCCTGGGTGATGCGAACGGCATACTCAATCCCGGCGAAACGGTTGACCTGAACATCGTACTTCGCAATTCCGGCAATTCGCAAACTGTTACGGGGATCAGCTCTACGCTGGCAAGCGCTTCACCCGGAATCACCGTGCTTAGCGGATCGAGTAACTACGGCACGATTGCTCCGGCTGCGACCGCGTCACCGCTGACGCCGTTCCGCGTGCAAGTGGGTGCGGTGTTCGACGGCGAACCGGTGGCGCTCTATCTGACCACCACCAGCTCCGCAGGCACGAGTGTTGTGAGAGTAAATCTCACTCCGGCTGCGGCTGATTTGGCATTTGTATCGACCACCTTCCCTGACGGTAACAACCGGCTCGATGCGGGTGAAACCGGAAATCTTCAGGTGACGTTCCTGAATAGCGGCACGCGCTCGCTGGTAAGTGCGGCCGGTATTCTGCGCAGCCTTGATGATCGGCTTGTCGTGAATGATTCTACCGGGACGTACGGGACTGTTGCCGCGAGCAACAATGGCAGCAATGCCGGTGATCCGTTCAATGTCTCAGCATCGGGGCTCTCTTTCGGCGGACTCGAAATTCCCATGCAACTTGTGATCACCGATGCCAACGGTATGCGGGACAGCGTCGATTTCATCCAGACTATCGGTATTGCTGCGACGACTTCGCCCACCGGGCCGGACGCGTACGGCTACTACGCCTATGACAATACCGAGATTCAGCCCGGGGGGGCCGCAAGCGTCTTCGAGTGGATTGAAATTGATCCCACTCAAGGCGGGCCCGGATTTGCTCTGAACCTCGCCGATGCCGAAGAAGACTCCGATCAAGTCGCTGTGCAAACGTTGCCTTTCCCGTTCCAGTTTTACGGCCAGACCTTTACGCAGGTGACCATCTGCACCAATGGCTGGCTCGCCTTCGGCGCCTACGGTATTGACGATTTCCGCAACTATCGCATCGGTTCACCGCTCGGTCCGCCGTTTCAGGTCGCCGCCTACTGGGATGATCTGAAGACGCGCAGTTGGGATCCCGGCGGCGATGTGTACGTTTACTACGATCTCTTGAACGGCAAGTATATCGTGCAATGGGTGACGCGAACGCTGGTGACCGACGTGGACGAGATCTTCCAGATCGTGCTCTTGCATCCCGATGTCTACCCGAGCGCCACCGGCGACGGCAAGATTCTCGTGCAGTATCTCGATGTTACGCCCGATGCGAATCCTAATTTCAATGACAACGATTGGGCCTCGGTCGGCATTCAGAACGGCAATCACTCGGTCGGATTGGAATACTCGTGGTCGAACTGGTATCCGCCGACTGCCTCGCCTCTGGTAGACGGACGCTCCATCATGTACACGACCGATGCCAGCGGCGCGCCGTTCAGCGAACTCACCGTTACCTATCCCAACGGCAGTGAGACTCTGATGCAGGATAGCGTAACGGCGATTTCGTGGTATGCGGCGAATATTCCCGGCAATGTCAATATCGAACTCTCGCGCTCGGGAATCAACGGCCCGTACTCGCTGATTCTCGCGGGCACGCCCAATGACGGTACGGAGAATTGGACCGTGACCGGACCGGGCACGACAGCCGCTCGCATTCGCGTAGTCCCTGTCGGCGACCCCGCGCAGGCTGATACTTCCAACGGTGACTTTACCATCGCACAGATTGTCAGCGTAATCTCTGAGGACTTTGAAGACAGCGCGCCGGACTGGACGCATTCTGCCGCCGGCGGCCAATGGGTCGATGACTGGCACATTTCCACTGAACAGGCCTTCTCCGGATTACAGGCTTACAAATGCGGTGACACGGGAACGGGCCCGTATCGTCAGTTCAATGACGCGCGGTTGACCTCGCCGCTGATCAACAATCTCCCGGAGAATGCGACTTTGCAATTCGTGTATCAAATGGAGTCCGAACTCTCCGGCGCGTTTCCCGATTCCGCCTATGACGGCGGGCTGGTGGAAATTTCGCTTGATGGCGGTGCGTTCCAGCAGCTCTATCCGCTCTCGCCATACCCGCGCACGTTCCGCTGGGAGCGCGGCGGCGGATTGCCTGCACTCGGACCCATGCGCGGACAGCCGTGTTATGCGGGCACCGTGGGTTGGAGCAGTGCGCAATTTGATCTCTCGGCATTCGCAGGACAGAATGTGCAACTGCAATTCCGTTTCGGCAGCGATTCGCTCAACCATTTCGAGGGCATGTACATCGATAATGTGCTCGTGTTCGCGCCGGGCGTCGTGCCCACAATTCCCGCAGCCGTGACCATCAATCAGCAGGCGGGCACGCTTACGCTGCGCTGGGTGGCCGACGGCAATGCAATGTATCGCATCTACAGTGCCGATACTCCCGACGGCGCGCCGACTTTACTGGGCACTTCAGCGACGAACTCGTTTGTCATTCCCGGTGGCGCGGCTGCGTCGAAAAAATTCTACTACGTTACCGGCTGGGACGGGCAGTAGCGCAAACGACAAATAACAAACTGCAAACAACAAAGCGGCGGTCCTCACGGGCCGCCGCTATGTTT
>CAZGVT010000289.1:0-4231 GCA_964529255.1 uncultured Alphaproteobacteria bacterium
TATATTGAAGAGAATAAGATTGCGCAGAACGGCGGCGCTCATCTTGGCGATTCTATGCGCCGTCGCAATATTCAATGCGGGGTGCGAGACGCCGCCCTTAGCCAACATGGTTCGCGCGGAAATGTCCCTGACACATGCGCGAGATAATAGCGTTAAGAAGTATGCTTCGCTGGAGCTTGAGGAAGCGGAAGCTCTGATGCAGGTTGCGCGCGAAGAGATGGCCTTCCAGCAAGGAAGAATGTCACTCTTCCGCAAGTATGCCTATGCAGATTCGTTGATTGCTGGCGCCAAGACCTTGACAGAAGTGGCGCGCGACTCGGCTCAGGCGAGGCGGCAACGAGCCTTGGAACTTGCCTCCGCCGAAGTGGACACTCTCGCAGTGGACCTTCGTCTGTGGCGGCAGGAACTCGACGAGAGTTTGACCCTCTATCGCGCGGAGAAGCTCTTCAGCATGGCTCAGATGAGCCATCAGAGCGCAGCGACGCTTATCAGGGAGGATGATCTTGAGGCCGCATTGTCTTCCGCGCAGGAGTGCCGCGAACATCTCAGCGCATTGCGTAACGCGATCAATCATCACGACGCGGATGAGCAGGCGCGCATCAATGCTGCAAAGAGATGGGTTGCTGAAACTCTTGCGGAAAGCCGGCGCAACGGATCGAAGGCCGTCATCGTGGACAAAGACGAGCACAAGCTGCATCTTTACGATGGTGGAAAGTTGTTGAAGAGTTACCGTTGCGATCTTGGGTTCAACGCGGCTTATCAGAAGCTGTTTGCCGGCGACGGCGCGACGCCGGAAGGCAGCTATCATGTCAGCAAAGTGAATCAGGGCAGCCGGTATTTTAAGGCGCTGCTTCTGAACTACCCGAATGATGAAGACAAGAGCCGCTTCGCGGCCAACAAGAGATCGGGCCGGATTTCTAAGCGCGCGAACATCGGCCGGTTGATTGAGATTCACGGCCACGGCGGACAAAATAAGGATTGGACGGACGGCTGCGTGGCGTTATCCGACTCCGACATGCTCGATCTAATGCGGCACGTGGGTGCGGGAACGCGCGTGACCATAGTGCGAAAGCTCTCGTGAGATGCTGAAGAAGATTCTTATCATCTTTGCATTGCTGGTGGCGCTGGTCGTGGCGGGCGGATTGTATTTTCTGCCCGAGCGGCTTGCTCCGCTTCCGCCGAACGAGACGATCGCGCGAGTGGATTCCGCTCTGAAAATCCCGGCCGATGAGAAGGCTCTGCTGAAGGAACTCAAGCGGCTCTCCAAGGAGATGGAAAAGACGAAGCCGCGCGGTCCATATATCGTCATTGATACACACGCGAACTGGGCCTTCTATCGCACGCAGGACTCGGTGATGTTTCGCGCGCAGTGCTCGACCGGTTCGGGAGGAGAACTAACCGATCCGAAGACCGGAAAGAAGTGGGTATTCAATACGCCGCACGGTGTGTTTGCGGTCAAGAACAAGATTGTGGAGCCGTGGTGGAGAAAACCGGATTGGGCCTTTGTTGAAGAGGGTGAGGAGGTTCCGAAGAATGCGTCTGATCGTCTCGATCCGAACGTGATGGGGGACTATGCTCTCGGTTTCGGCGACGGCTATTTCATTCACGGCACGCTGTATGAACGACTGTTGGGGCTTTCCGTGAGTCACGGTTGCGTGCGGTTGGGATCGGAGAATTTGAAGTATCTTTATGATCGCGTGCCGATCGGCACCGGTGTCTATGTCCTGTAGAGTTTCATCTTCGCTGCTCGTTGCGCTCTTGTTCGGCACGACGGCGTTGACGGCGCACGCCGAAGCGGATTCGCTGCGCGCGAAATGGCGACGCATGGCCACTGAGTACGAACTCATTCAAACCAAGCAGTCGTTCCTGTTGATTGACGGACGCGAGGCGAAGATGCAATTGCGTCTGGGAGCGGCGGTGACCTTGGAGATCAAGCCGGACAGCGGCAGCGCGCCGTTTGACGTCAGGAGCTTCGCCGCGGATTTCGGCAAGGACTCCACTCTGCTCTACTCGATGTCAAAGATTGAGTTGATGGAATTTGAGCCGCGCTTTCCCGATACCCTGCTTGCAATCGTCAGCAAGGCTATGGATATGGATCCCTCGCTTCTCCAGCGCGAGATTCCCGTGAAGTTTCAAGTCGAGTGGCACAACGGACCAAAGCTGCTTTGTCACTCGAAGCCGCAGGGCACGCCGGTTGTGATTGAGAAGCCGTTCCGCATTAAGCTCGGGGACTGGCTGGATAGCTTCTCGGAGGGGAAGCTCTACGAAATCGAAATTGATCGTGAGTCCGCACTGACCTTGCATCGAACATTTTCGCAGGGGATTCCGACGATGGTGGTGAGGGAGTGAAAGGCAAGCGATGAACGTTGAGTGATGAACAGGAAAACCGCAGGGATGCGGTTTTTCTTGTTTCTGATATTACGTTATCCATCAGATGAAAAGCGGGCCTCCCGATGGGGAGACCCGCTTCTATTTTTCGCGGGCATCAAGACCCGCGCGACATTTCTCTGCGATTACTTCAGCAGCATCATCTTGCGGGTGGCCGAGAAGTCACCGGCATCGAGACGATAGAAGTAGAGACCGGTCGGCAAGTTGGAGGCGCTGAAATTGACGGTGTGAATACCGGCGTTCTCGTTGCCGTTGACCAGCGTGACAATCTCTTCACCGGCGACGTTGTACACCTTCAGCGACACGCGAGACGCCTCGGCCAAAGTGTAGGAAATCGAGGTCTCGGGGTTGAAGGGGTTCGGATAGTTCTGCGAAAGGGCGAACTCACTCACGGCGCCTGCGGTACCCGGCGTGGCCGAAGCAATCGACGGATGAGTCGTGCGGCTTCCGTCCATATCGACTACGGTCAGGCGATAGGAGTAGGTCGTGCCGGCATTCACGTTGTTATCCGTGAAGGTGTAGTGATGCGAGGACTGGCTGTTGCCCGCGGCTTCGAGTTCGGCAACCTGCGACCAATTGTTGGTATCGGTCGAGCGATCCAGAACAAAGTGGTCGGTGTTGCGCTCGCTGGAGGTCGTCCAGGCCACACGCACGGCATTTTCAATACCCACTGCGGCGAAGCTGTTGAGTTCGACCGGCAAAATTTCATCAATCGTCAGGCAGAAGCAACCGGCATATCCATCCACGGGGACTTCGCGATCCGTGTCGATGATGCAGAGCTTGATGTACCAGTTCAGGTCGGTGCCCTGCACAACGGCCCATTCCACGTCACCGGCGCCGGGCAAACACTCGTTGCCGTCGCAGTTGACACAGCCGGGAAGAATCGTCACACCGGAGAGAATCGGGGGATTGTACTGAGTGTTCAGGCGAATCCATTTTTCATTCGGGCAGCAGCAGAGGCCGACGCAGTAGGAACCGGCCGTAGATATCTCGTTGGGACCCCAGGTCTCGCAGCAGTATTGCTGAACATCGAGGAGCATGGTGGGCTGGCTGTCATCAACAATCACAACGCGATCGCCGCCGCATTCCCATCTGCATTCCGTGCCGTCATTGACTTGGAATTTGTAGCGAAGTTCCGGATTGCTGCCGGCTTCGTAGTACCACGTTCCTTCCCAAATACCGTCATAGTCGGCATCGCTCATCGCGGCGAGCGGATGGCACATTGACCAATTCGTCATGGTGCCGACAAAGAAAACACCGCCGGCAAACAAGTCAGGATTCACACAGGTCATGTCCACACGGAAGGTCACGGCGACTTCGATGGAGGTTCCGGGGAGAATGTGCAGAACATGGGGAGGATCGTGATCGGCTTGGTCTTTCGCGCCAATGTACGAGGAGCCGTCCGTGGCATCATAGAACTCAACGTAGAAGTACTCATCTTCGCCGCCGTTCAGGGCGATGGCGGGAATGTTCGCCCACCACTCTTCGCTGTCATCCCACCAGGCGTCCACATTGTAGGCCATGGGAACCGACGAGTAGCTGGCATCACTGGCTCTCTTGTAAAACAGTGTGGCCGTGATGTCCGCGCAGGGGCCTTCGGCGTAAGTACAGCCGTCTTTGTACACGCGAGCATACACACCGATGTCGCCAGTGGGTGTTTGAGTGGAGCCGTGAAGCGGCCAAATACCGCCCGCCCAGCCGATGGCGGCATAGGCGGACTGCGCGCCCATTACACACAGTACTGCAATCAATAACAATGCTTTAAGTCTTTTCATTTTCTGCTCCGTTTTTCTTGGCAAAGCCATGGTTTCTGATGGTTGCAGTATGACTAATATATTTATTG
>CAZGVT010000290.1:0-4147 GCA_964529255.1 uncultured Alphaproteobacteria bacterium
GCCGGAAGTCGTGCGGAAACTTCCCGCAGGTCGCAAGGCCGTTTGGGTGATGCTACCTGCCGGAGAGATCACGGAATCCGCCGTCAAGGAGCTTGCTGAATTGCTCGCGCCCAACGATATCATCATCGATGGTGCCAATTCCAACTGGAAAGACAGCGTTCGCCGCGGAGAGTGGCTGAAGAGCAGACAACTGCATTTTCTTGACGCCGGTACGTCGGGCGGAATCTGGGGGTTGCAGGTTGGATATTGCCTGATGGTTGGAGGAGAGGCCGAACCGTTCTCCGCAATTGAGCCGTTCCTGAAGACGCTCGCCCCGGCCAACGGCTACTTGCATGCAGGCGCCGTAGGTTCCGGCCACTTCGTTAAGATGGTTCACAACGGCATCGAATATGGAATGATGCAGGCTTACGGGGAAGGTTTTGAGATCCTGAAGAACTCGCCGTTCGATCTGAATCTGCACGAAGTCTCCAAGCTCTGGGAAAACGGATCCGTCGTGCGCTCATGGCTGCTTGAACTCACCACGCGCGCGCTGGAACGTGATCCGAATCTTGAGCAGCTCAAGGGATATGTCGAAGATTCGGGCGAGGGCCGATGGACTTTGCAACAGGCCATCGACAGCGACGTTCCCGCATATGCCATTGCCGCGTCGCTTTTCGCCCGATTTGCCTCTCGCCACGACAATGCCTTCGGACTGAGGCTAATCTCCGCAATGCGGAACGAGTTTGGCGGCCATGCCGTGAAAAAAGCATGACCGGGCCAGCGCTTGTCAATCCCTTCCGTGGCGGAGTTCTCAGCGAACGCCGCGCGGACCCGTGCATCGTCGCAATCTTTGGTGCGACCGGCGATCTCGCGCAGCGCAAGCTCTTTCCCGCGCTAATGAGCCTCGCCGCGGATGGAGAGATGCCGCGTGAGACCGTGATGCTTGCCATTTCGCGAAAACCGGTTGAACAGAATTTTTTCCGGCAGACGGTGCTCGATTCTGCAGCGAAGTTTGCTCCTGAAGCTCCCAAGGATGCCGAGTTTCTCCGCGACTTCGCTTCTCGAATCTACTTTCAGGCGGAGGACCTTTCGAGCAAGGAACCGTTCGTTTCGCTCTCGACGGTACTCGACAAGCTCGCCGCAGCGCACGGCACGCGGGATAACTTGATGTTCTATCTTTCCGTACCGCCGTCGAGCTACGACAGTCTGGTGCACAAGATCGGCGCTTCGGAATTGGCGCGCGCAAAGCCCGGAGCCTGGACGCGAATCATTGTAGAGAAACCGTTCGGCAGAAATCTGGCGACCGCTCGACAACTGAATCAGGCGCTCGCTGACGTGTTTGACGAGGAGCAGATTTACCGCATCGATCACTACCTCGGCAAGGAAACGGTGCAGAATATTCTGGTCCTGCGCCTCGCCAACGCGCTGTTCGAGCCGCTTTGGAATCACCACTACATTGATCACGTACAGATTACCGCCGCCGAAGCCCTGGGAGTCGAAGACCGCGCAGCCTACTATGAAGAGTCCGGCGCGCTGCGCGACATGATTCAGAACCATCTGCTGCAAATCCTGGCGATGGTGGCGATGGAACCTCCGGCGACGCTCTCTCCCGAGGCCATCCGCGATGAAAAGAACAAAGTGCTCGCGGCGATCCGGCCGTTCACGGCTGCCGAAGCGCAGAAATCTGTGATTCGCGCGCAATATTCGGCGGGAGCGGTTGGCGGCAAGGCCGTTGCAGGCTATCGCGAAGAAAAGGGCGTGAGCGCGCAATCGCGCACGGAAACGTATACCGCACTCAGATTGTGGATTGACAACTGGCGCTGGACCGGAGTGCCGTTCTTCCTGCGCACCGGCAAGCGGATGCCGAAGCGCGCAACAGAGGTGGCGATTCAGTTCAACGACGTGCCGCACATGGTTTTCGATGATTCGCCGCTGAATCAAATCGCGCGCAACACGCTGGCCATTCGCATTCAACCCAATGAAGGAATCAGTCTGAAGTTTAATGCGAAACTTCCCGGCCATGCGCTGCACCTGCGCGCCGTGGACATGGAATTCCGCTATGGGACGTCGTTCGGCGGGCGCATCTCCGACGCCTACGAGCGACTGCTGCTGGATTGTATGATCGGTGATCCGACGCTGTACGCGCGGCGCGACGCGGTTGAATCGGGCTGGCAGTTTGCAGAGCCGATTCTCGCCGCCTGGGCGGCGGATCAACAATCCGAGATGCCGACTTATGCCGCCGGTAGTTGGGGACCTCCGGAAGCGGAGCATCTGATCGCACGAGACGGACGGGCCTGGAGGCGAGTCTGATGGCCACGCCTGAAGGATCTGTTTATTCGCTGGCCGATGCGACCGCCGTGGACGTCGCGGCTATCGAGCGCGAACTCGAGGATCTCTGGCGGGATGCGGCAAAAGGCGATGGCGTGGACTCCGTCATCCGCGCAACGGCTTTCAATCTGATCTATCAAACTGATTCTCATGATGATCGCGCAACTCATCTGCTCGCGCATCTTACGATTGAACATCCTTCGCGCAGTATCTTGCTGCTGTCCGGCGATGCCACGGAGACGCCATCGCAACAGGCGTGGGTAACGGCGTACTGTCATCGGCCCAATCCGGCCGCGCCGCAAATTTGCAGCGAATTTGTCTCACTCGAATCGATCGGCATTCCGTCGGCGTATGTCGCCAGCACTTTGCGCGCGCTGCTGGTTTGCGGGTTGCCCGTGGCCCTCGCGATCAGCGATCGTGTTCCGCTCTCGAAATCGGTCGTCGGTGACATGGGCAATGAGGTGCAGCGTTTGATTTGCGGCCACATGCTAACGGCGGATCAACTTTCGATCGACCCCGAGTTCTCCGGTCTTATGGGTTCGCTTCGCGGTCGCGCAACCGTCACCACTCTCACCTGGGCCAGAATCCGCACGTGGATGAATCGCCTCGCCGACGCGACGGACGCGCGTGTTGAGAGCCTGCCGCATTGCAGTCGGATCATCATTCACTGCGGCAATCGCGGCCGGTTCGAGGAGTGTCTGCTGTTCGCCGCGTGGTGCGGCTCGCGGCTTGGCTGGACCGATGATCAAGCTCGCATTACAACGGACTGCACACGAATCGAATTCAAAGGAAAACGTGCGCTTGAAATTCGTTGTGCGGATGCTCCGGGAGTGGATATCGAACTCTTCGATGTTCGCGACGAAGCGCACAGAGTCCGCGTTTTCACTGAGGATGATCCTGCCGACGATGCCACCGAGCTGCTTTCGGGTGAGCTGAGGATCTGGGGAGAGGATCGAATGTTTGCTGAAGCGTACAAACGAGTCGAGCGATGGTTGGAGGACAATCGGCGGTGAGTGAGCGGCAAATCATTTTGTGCGAGACTCCGGATGATGTTGCCGATGCGGCCGCCGATGTGCTGCTCAACTTGCAGACCGATGCGCTTGCACAGCGGGGAATTTTCCGGATCGCGCTCTCGGGCGGGAGCACACCGAATCTTCTCTATGAGTCGCTGGCGACCGAAGAGTGGCAGGCGGATATGCAGTGGGAGGCGTGGGAAGTTTTCTGGAGCGATGAACGCTGCGTGCCGCCGGACTCGGCGGATTCCAATTTCCGGATGGCGAACGAATCGCTCTTGAAGCATGTGCCCGTTGCCGAAGTATTTCGGGTGCGCGGTGAGCATCCTGTCCCGGATGAGGCCGCGCAAGAGTATGCCCGCACATTGCGCTCACGTTTCGGCCCCGGCGTTCCGGCATTCGATGTCATTCTGCTGGGCATGGGAGCGGATGGACACACGGCGTCGCTGTTTCCCAATCACCCGGCCCTGAACTCCGCTCAGCTCATCGAAGCGGTGGTCGTGGAGCAGAAGGTCCGCAATAGGGTTACTTTTACGCTGAACCTCATCAACCACGCCCGTGCGGTTATTTTCTTGATTACCGGAGCCGAGAAGTCCCAACGCGTAAGAGATATCTTGCTCGATCAGCGGAGGGATTTCCCCGCTGCACGGGTCGAACCGGATGAAGGCGAGTGTATCTGGCTGCTCGATCACGCGGCAGCAGAACTGATTCGATAGAAAAGTCCCCGCGAATTTCGCGGGGACTTTTTGTAACCATGCAGATTGACGCTCGCGTGTTTTTGGGATACACACTGGGGGCAGGCTCTGCCTGTCCAATTCGACTCGACG
>CAZGVT010000291.1:0-4117 GCA_964529255.1 uncultured Alphaproteobacteria bacterium
CCGGAATGACCTCGCCGAGCGTGAATTTGATTTCCTGCCCGCCGAAGTAACCCTGCACCGGAATGTCGCTGAAGTTCAGATCTTCGACCCGCCAGCCCGCGCCCGACTGAAAGACTTGCACTCGCCTTTGATCGTGATCGAGCACGAAAATATACGGGGTGGTTGCAGAACCGTAGATCTCGGCCTGCACCGGTGACGAGAACGGCGATCCGAACAACGGCAACGGCGTATTCACGAGATAATCGGTAAATGCACTGTCTGTGTTCAGCCCGTTTCGGACGTTGAAATAGGGCCCGTTCCACTCAATGAATGAGCGGTAGGACGATGCGGCAGTCGCAATCCCGCCGGTGACGATCACCAGCATGATCAGGATCAGACACACACTTTTCATGAGTTTCATCGCTTACTCCTCCCAAAATCGCGAGCTTCCCCGCCCGCCGAGGTTGTTGGTGTATATGAAATTGTCAAATTGTGCTTCCAATTAAGGCTGAACGACAATGCTGCCGACGCGCAAACTGCAAGCGCGCTGATTGGCGAACATGTCCAGTCCGAACGTGCTATCGCTGGCAAAACTTGCGGTAACTTCACCGGGCTCGATGGCGCGCACGATAACTCCGGCCAGCGTGCCCGAGCCGTCCGCGTCCGTGCCGACCGGTGTATTCCCCTCGAATTCGATAGTCCACGTGAGGTGATTGCTGACTTCGCCGTGAGCGTTACGAATCGCGCGGAAAAACGCAAATCCGTTGTTATCGGTGTAAAAAGCCCGCTCTTCAAGGCTCAGGATTTCGAGATGGCCCTCGGCAAAGGTCAGAGTATACTGAAGCGCGGCGAGATCCTCCGCGCCTTCAAGGTAGACTTGAACCTCTCCGGTATCGCCGAGCGCCAGAGTCAGATCGGGAAACCAGAGGATCATGATCTCTTCGGTCGCAAAGTTCGCTTCCGCTCCAATCCCGCGTAAATTGTCAATGTCCACCGCCTCCGGGCGGACCGTGTAGATCGAAGACGGCGTCAGACCGGCAAGATCGATTGCGTGTTCCTGAGTGAAAGTCCCGCTCAAAATTGAGTCACTCGTTTCACCGACGCCATAGTATAGAATCGTCGTTGCGGGTTCGTCGGTTCGCCAGGAAACGTGGGCCGTCCGCTCGGTAACGTCCGTAATTTCGAGTCCGCTGATCATCGGTTCGGGAGTGGCCTTGATCGGCGTGCGGAAGGTGCCCGTGCAGGCCTCCACATTCCCCAATGAATCAGTCACCGTCAGCCCATAATTGTACTGTGTGTCAAAATCCAGTCCGAGCAGCACGGCATCGTGGCTGTCCGCCGGAATATTATAGCGCTGTAACTGCGTGAAACTGCCGACGCCATAGCGAAACTCGCCCGTCGTCGGTCGGTTCGCGCGCCACTGAACGTGCATTTCTCCCGACACTTCAGTCACACGGCAATAGAGCAACGTGAGTCCCGCCGGATTGTCCCCGCCATCCGGAGGTGTCACGCCGCCGCTGGAGCAACCAATCGCGAACGCTGTCACGATCGCGCTGAATGCAAGAAAGAGCAGTGTTGAAATAGAATCTGAATTCACGTGGAATCGGCAATCGGTCACAAGTTCACTCCGCAAAGGCAATTTCAACTGAGTCACGCATTCCGTTTGAGTAGGCCACAATATATCCGAGGGCCGCGACCGTGTCCGAGGTCAGCGTGTCCAACGCAATCCCGGCGCGCGTGTACAGGATTCCCGCTGAGAGCGTACCGATGGAATTGAGCAAAATGATCTGAGTGGAATCCGGAACCGGGGTACCCTGCTCGCGGAACTCCACAAAGATCACCATCCGGCTGGCACCGTCCGCGCGAATCGACCACGGCTGCGCCTCCACGGACAGTTGAGTGTTCAATATCGGCGAGCCGTCGTCTCCTTCATCGTCCACCGGAGCACATCCGGCAAGCGCGAAACTGATTGCGAGGATAAGCAGGATATTTCGTAGCATAAATTACTCGTCCGCGTTGGGCAGTGATAGTGCGATCTCGCGACCGGCCAGCCGGTAGGCCTCCTGCGCAAGTTCGCGGCTGCGGGCTGAAGACAGCGGTCCATTTTCAGAAGTGGAAACCAGCGCAATGCGCGGCGCATAGCGGTAAGTCGCCTGCGCGGAAATGTGGCGGTCGGTCTCCACGGACATACTGACTAAATCCACGAGTCGTACTCGCAATGCGCATTCGGCAACCCACGTCGGATGCGCGACCAGATAAGGCACATCTACACCCTTGCGGGTAATGTCCTCTTTTTCCACTTCCGTAATCAGCACCCAGCGAGTGAGCGGATAGTCCAGGGCCAGCGCCTGCATGGTTTGCCAGAATTTTGGTTCACTACTCGGATCGTAAGGGAATCCGGGACGATCAAGTGTCGGTAACTCTTCGACGGATTCAAAAGAGACGGCAATCTGCTCGCGCAAAGATTGCCAAAGACTCTCGGCATTCGTCAGTGGAATATCCGTCAGCGGCGGAGGCACGAGCACCGTTCCGGCGAAGCGACGGATGACAGGTTCGAGGTCTTCGGGCTCGGGAAACAATGCCCGCGGAAGTCCGGTTGAGAAACGCAGCGCGATGCTCGCCCCGTAGCGCGGTTCGTCAGTCAAGTCAGCGGAGAATCCCGGTACCACCGTAAATTGGTAAGGCAGGCGAAGGGCCAACCCGGAGCTGATGACTTGAGTGTGCGGGATCGAACCCACACGGGTGAACGACTGCCCATAGCCGAACTCGGCTGCGACTGAGGATCCGAAGGGCGCAAGGAAAGCTCCGACTCCCCAACGGAACGCCTGCTCCTGCTTATCGGCGGTGCTGAAATAACCGCAATACGCATTCAGTTCGGCTGCCGGGCTCGGATGCAAAGCAAGGCCGCCAAAGAATTCACCCGCATTTTGTTTCAGACTGAATGCAGGCAGTTGTTGATAGCTCTCGCTGAGTTCGTCATAATACACTTCCTGCTTGCGGAATCCGGTCGGAAAGAGCAGATCACCGCGCATACCAAGTTCAAAAAGACCGTCAGGATTCCTAACCGGCCAGAACGAGAGCCCGGCGCGGCCGTCCTCGGGACCTTTCTGGAAGGCGCCGTGGCCAGAGAGATCGCGTGTACTCAGTCCCAAATGGATGCCAAGATTCCGTCCCAAACCCATGCCCGCTCTGAAATTAGTACGGTTGTCTTGCCAATCATCACTGGAAAGCCTGTGGGTGGCCAAAGACAGGCTGAGCCGTCCCCGGGGCGTGGCCGGCAGCCCGGCTTCCAGGTCAGTCATCGACCCGGATGGCCAGACCTCTGCCCAAACTGGGGTGGCGACCGCGATGACTAAGCAGACTTTGAGGAGTGTCATAATTTGGTAATGGAGCCCATTGGTCAAAGCGCAAGTTCGCAAGTCATGTGCCATATAGGTTTATTCTGAAGTTAGGAGTATTACTGTACGGAAAATTCAAGCTCTCCGGTAACTTTTTGCCGCACCAAATGCTCCGGCCCACCCCACCAAAAAAGCCCTGCCGGATGCGGCAGGGCTCAGAGAAAGTTCGTATCTTTGTGGCTGAAGATGAGCGAAAACAGTATGCAATCCGGATCGCCGGGCCTCACTGCCGCCTCACCCGAAAGGCAGACGCTCAACGGGTTGGAACGGCAGATCGAACTACTCCTGACAGGATCAACCGAGCTGGCTCAGGTCTTCCGTGAGTTTACGGAGCAATGCCGTCGCGAATCCCGGTCACTAAGTCAAGTTGAGACAGCCGCGATCTCGCTTGCGGTCGCAAAAGCCAATGATTGCCGGCCGGGAATTCAAGTATCTGCCGACGAGCTGCGACATGCCGGTGCGCCGGAATCGTGGATTTTGTCGCTGAGGCTGGGCGAATCCCTTCCGGCCATCGCCGGGCGAAAGCTCAATGCGCTCGTGTTCTATGCACGCAAGCTGACACTGCTGCCCAATTCCGTCGGGAAGGACGACCTGAAGGAGCTTTGTTCCGCGGGATACGCGGAGCATGAGGTGCCGGAGATTGTCCAGCTTGTCGCCTACTGCAATTATCTGAATCGCATGGCCAGCGGTCTCTCCATCGGCACGGAATCTGTCGTTTCGAAGAAGTAGCCGCTGCTTGG
>CAZGVT010000292.1:0-4080 GCA_964529255.1 uncultured Alphaproteobacteria bacterium
AAGGATGCACGTCGTCACCGCCCGTCATCAGCAGTCCGTCAAGCAATCCAACGTATTGTTCCACCAGAGCGAGATCCATTGCGGGTGGCAACAACAACGGCAGCCCGCCCGCTACTTCAATCCGGCGTGTGTAATTCAAGTCGCAAAAAGCGATCTCCGCGGTCTTCGCAAAATCCCGGTTCTCCGACGGTCCCGCATAGCCCGGAGATATTCCGATCAGCGGCCGCGATCCGGGTTTCGTTCCATTCTGTCCATTCGTCATACTCATGCGCATCATCTCACTCCATACCAGATTAATGTCACCAACGCGGCAACTACGCAATACCAGCCGAAGGGTTGGATGATTCTTCGTTCCAGAAGTTTCAACAGCCCCCAAATCGCCGCGTAACCGACGACTCCCGCCACTACTCCGCCGGTCAGATAAATTGACCAACTGTCTCCGGACAATTCACCCAAATCTCCAAGCTGCAACAGGGACGCTCCGATAATCGCCGGAATCGCGATCAAAAAGGAAAAGTCCGCCGCGTCGTTCGCCCGAAGTCCGCGAAATATGCCCACGGCTACAGTCGATCCGGAGCGCGAAACTCCCGGCAGCACAGCGACTCCTTGGGCCGCGCCCATCAAAATCGCGTCGAGAGGGGTGATCATATCAACCCCGCGAGTCCCCACCGCCGCGCGATCCGCAAGCAACAATATTCCTCCCGTAAACAACCACCCCAGAGCGGCGGCCACCGGCGACGTGAATAAACCCTCAACAAGATCCTTCAGACCGAGCCCGATAGCGGCCGTTGGAATCGATGCAAGCACAATCAGCAGGACAAGCCGACGCGCCGCGTGCCCTCCTGTGCTGTCAAATACTCCCGTTGCGAGAGTCGCAATCTTCCGGCGATAATAGAGAATCACGGCGATCAACGTCCCGATGTGAATGAACACATCAAAAGCCATCAGCGACTCGCGATAACCCAACACGTACTGCACGACCACCAAATGGCCGTCACTCGAAACCGGCAAAAACTCCGTCAAACCCTGCAGGATCCCGAGCAGGATCGCGTCGATATAGGTCACGTTGCTACGGGCTACCTGATCACCAGAGGCTGACCGGACTCGTATCTCTGAATTCTCGCCTCACGGTTTTCCCTGCCGTACCGAAAATCTACGCGAATCGAGTAACCCTCAAATATCGGTAAACTGCTCATCGTTTCCACAACGTCGTTGCGCCTCCTCGGCTCATGCGACATCACCCACCCGATGTACGCCGCGGCATCCAGACCCAGCAGTTCCCATTCATTCAAGTCTCCCTCCCGCGTCGCAAGGTACTCCGCCGCGATGGTGTCATCCACGCTTGCCGTGAGTGCCAGCGGCGAAACAATGTACATGCCTTCCGTAATCCGACTCTGCCGGACGAGCGCTTCGGGATGCAACCAACCTGAATTGCCGCAGAGAATTGTGCTGCGATCAAGGTTCCGAATCTGACCCGAGTACGCGTCGATTTGATCGGACGACAACACAACGAACAGCGCGTTCTTCACGGCCACGTCCGTCCCCGGGCGTGCTCCGCTTTGAGCGCTCGTTTCTCCTTCACTGTCAAGCGAGTCCGTGAAAAGATACGTCAGGTCTTCGTCTCCTTCACCCGTATTCAAATGAGCGAGCGCGTTGGCCAATTCACGTTTGATATTCACCGCCCCGGCGCGATAGAGTTCTTCCGTCACACCCTGCGGCTTCATCAACTCGAATGAGTGCCGGAAACCATCGCTCATCGCCCAGCCTGTATCCATATCCGGAGCGACCACCGCCGCCGCGGTGCAATTCAGTTGCTTGTAGCAATAGCGCGCCAACTCCTCAGCTTGCGCCTCACGGCTGGGCAGCAATTCGAAGACGTACCCGCTGAGATGAGTAAACGAGCGTGGATCGCTCGTCAACTTGAGCATGGGCACTTCATGCTCCTTCGACATCAGTGCAACGGCCAGCGATGAGCCCTCGTCGCCTGCTATCGCCACGAGTAACACGCTGTCCTCGGTCATCAGATTCCGGGCGCCAACCACGGCCCCGTAAGGAGAGGACACATTCGCAATCGTATACTCGAACGGATGCATCCCCTGGCTCGCCATAAACGAAAAGGCGCGACCGAAATCCTCCGCATCCCGATCCTCCGGCCCGCCGAACGAAAGTAATAAAGCGACCCGGCCGCCTTCGTACCACGAGCTGTCAATCGCCTCCGCCAGGCTGAGCCCCGGCGGAATAACGAAAAGCGCGACCAGCGATAGGAGCAGCGGAAATCGAATGTGTCTATTCAACCGTAACACTCTTCGCGAGATTGCGCGGCTGATCGACGTCGCAGCCGCGTTGCATCGCGATATAATAGGCCAGAAGTTGCATCGGTATGACGCTCAACAGCGGCGTCAACAGTGGATTCGTGTCCGGGACAAAGATTACCTGATCGGCTTTCTCTTCCACAAAGCGATCTCCCTCCGTCGCAATCGCCAACACGCGACCGCCGCGCGCGCGAACCTCCTCAATATTCGAGAGTACCTTGTCGTACGTGCCATCCTTGATCGCCACAAACACCACGGGCATGTCTTCGTCGATCAACGCAATCGGGCCGTGTTTCATCTCCGCCGCCGGATAGCCTTCCGCGTGAATATACGAAATTTCCTTCAGCTTCAGCGCTCCCTCGAGTGCGACCGGGAAATTCACGCCGCGACCAAGATAGAGAAAATTCCGGTGGTCCTTGAACTCGTGCGCGATCGTCTCTATCCGCTCGCGATTGGCAAGAATGCGCTGAATCTTTTGCGGAATCAGATTCATCTCCCGCACCAGCTCGCGCCCCTCGTTCGCGCTCATCCTCCTCGTTCGAGCCAGCGCAAGGGCAAGCATCACCAGTACGGTGATTTGCGAAGTAAACGCCTTTGTCGACGCGACTCCGATCTCCGGTCCCGCGTGAATGTACACTCCCGCGTCCGTTTCGCGGGCGATACTCGATCCAACGACGTTACAAATTCCAAAAACTTTCGCGCCGTGCCGTCTCGCCTCGCGAACCGCAGCCAACGTGTCGGCGGTTTCGCCGGACTGGGAGATCGCCAGCACAATCGTCCCCGGTTCGAGAATCGGCGTACGATAGCGGAATTCCGACGCGTACTCGACTTCAGCGGGAATGTTCGCCAATTCCTCGAACACATATTCGCCGACCAGTCCCGCGTGCCAACTTGTCCCGCAGCCGAGCATGATGACCCGCTTCGCAGTGTAAAATTCATCCTTGAGCGCGCGAATCCCGCCGAACTTTGTCGTCCCCTCCTCCAAGAGCAGTCGTCCGCGCATACTGTCCGCGGTTGTCTTCGGCTGCTCGCAGATTTCCTTGAGCATGAAGGTAGGGTACCCGCTCTTCTCTATCGCCGCAATATCGAAAGTTATCTGTTCAAGCTGCTTGTCGACCACGTCATTCGAAAGCGTGCGATACTCCACGCCGTCGGCGGAAATAACGGCAATCTCGCCATCCGCCATATAGGTGACGTCGCGCGTATACTGCACAAACGCCGCGGCATCCGAGGCCATGAAATTCTCGCCGCTTCCATGACCGATAATCATCGGCGAACCCAATCGCGCGGCCACGATCGTATCCGGCTGTTCGCTGCACGCGATCGCCAGGCCATAAGTTCCCTTCACCAGCGATAACGCCCGCTGAACGGCGCGGACGAGATCTTCCTCATAGAACTTGCTGATGAGATGCGCGAGAACTTCCGTATCCGTGTCAGTCTTGAAGACACTGCCGCTCTTCGTCAACTCTGTCTTCAGGCTGTTGTAGTTCTCAATAATCCCGTTATGAACGAGTGCGATGAGCTGCCTGGGGCCCCAATGAGGATGGGCGTTGACTTGATTCGGCGCACCATGCGTCGCCCAACGAGTGTGACCGATGCCGACGTGGCCCTTCCAATCGTGGACCGCAACTTTGGACTCGAGATTGGCGACTTTGCCCGAGTCCTTTTCAATCTTCATCCCGTCGGGAGTGAACACGACAACACCCGCCGAGTCGTAGCCCCGGTACTCCATGCGCTTCAGCCCGCCGAACAGCACCGGCACAACATC
>CAZGVT010000293.1:0-2098 GCA_964529255.1 uncultured Alphaproteobacteria bacterium
AAACCCGGTATCACCGGCTGGTCGCAAGTCCATCTAAAGTATGACAGTGCGGCGAATCAGGTTCCCATCAAATTGCGCCACGACCTTTACTACATCGAAAACATGTCTCTTCCACTGGATATCAAGATCTTGGCAATGACGCTCTTCGTGATCTTACGCGGGGAAGGGCAGTGAAGCACACTACGATCCATGTTAGATATTCGATACATACGTGAGCATCCCGCCGAAGCCGCCTCCCGGCTTGCGCTGAAGGGCGAGACAAAGGGAGTCGATGCGCTGCTCGAACTCGACGCCCGGCGACGAGCGCTCATCGAGGAAACTGATGTTCATAAAGCGCGTCGAAACTCGCTCTCAAAAGAAATTGCCGCGCTGGCAAAGAGAGGCGAGAACACCGACGCGCTGAAGGACGAAAGCCGGCTATGCGGAGAGCGCATCAGCTCGGGTGATGAAGAACTGAGGATCATTGAAGCTTCGCTGCGCGAGCTTCTGCTCGACATTCCCAACACTCCGCATGAATCCGTCCCCGTTGGCGCCGCCGCAGAGCAAAATGTCGTCGTTCGCGAGTGGGGATCAAGTCCGAAATTCGACTTCGCCGCCAAGGATCATCTGACACTCGCCGAGTCGCTGGGCATTCTGGATTTTCCTCGCGGTGCAAAGATCACCGAGTCGGGCTTTCCCGTCTACAAGGGAGCCGGGGCGGTCTACGAGCGCGCGCTCATTAACTTCATGCTCGATCTGCATCGGAGCAGCGGGCAATATATAGAGATTTCCACGCCGTTTGTGGTTAACCGCGCGAGCATGATCGGCACCGGCCAGTTACCCAAGTTCGCCGATCAAGCCTATCATTGCGAGCTTGACGATCTTTACCTGATCCCAACCGCTGAAGTCCCGATCACGAATTACCATCGCGATGAACTTCTGCGGGAGCAGGATCTGCCGGTTAAGTATTGCGGCTACTCGCCTTGTTTTCGCCGTGAGGCAGGCTCCTATGGCAAAGACACGCGCGGCTTTCTGCGCGTGCATCAATTCGACAAAGTAGAGTTGGTGAAGTTCGTCGTGCCCGAATCGTCCTACGCTGAACTTGAAGCGCTGGTTCGCGATGCATGTTCGATCCTCGAGGCATTCGAATTGAAATACAGAGTGGTCGCGCTCTGCACCGGGGACCTCTCCTTCAGCGCCGCGAAGTGTTACGATCTCGAAGTCTGGGCGCCGGTCGAACAGCGCTGGTTGGAAGTGTCTTCCTGCTCGAATTTTGAGGCATTTCAGGCGCGACGCGCAAACATCAGGTTTCGCCGCGCCGAGACCGGCAAACCCGAGTATGTACACACGCTGAATGGATCGGCGCTCGCAACCTCGCGGTTGATCGTCGCCCTGTTCGAAACCTACCAGAATGACGACGGAACTCTTACCGTCCCTCCGGCATTAAAAAAGTATACCCATTTTGGGCTGATCACACCTGATGGCGTGCAATAATGCTGGAAGCGCTTCGACGTGACGTAATTCTCGACCTTATTGCGGCCGGGCGGGAGCTGGGGCACTACTCCTGCACCCCGGCAACAGACGGGAATTTTTCCGCCAAAATCGACTCTGACGCCGCCGTCATCACGCGCAGTGGCACAGCCAAGTCTGTTTTGATTGAAAGTGACTTTGTAATGGTCCGGCTCTCCGAACCGGCTGCGGATGGGGCATCGACGGAGTGGAGGTTGCATCAACAGCTCTATTCGCGCAGACCGGACGTCCGCTGCATTCTGCACGCTCACGCTCCTCATCTCACCGCTTTTGCAGTCGCTCAGAGAGTGCCCGAGGTCCGGTTGCTCGCCGAGTCGATTGCATCGGTTGGGGAAATCGCGCTGGTCCCGTTTGCTCTGCCCGGTACAACTGCGGTCGGAGAACTTGCCTTAGAACAAAGCACGACCGCATCCGTCTATCTGCTCGCGAATCACGGAGCGGTTGCTGTGGGCCGAACGGTGAGCGAGGCATTGCACCGGCTGTTGCGAGCGGAGTTTCTCGCGCGAGTGGAGCTTCAGGCTGCCGCGCTCGGCGGAGGAATCCCGCTTCGAGATTCCGATGTCATCGCCCTTCGTAAGGCTTAGGAATT
>CAZGVT010000293.1:2108-4054 GCA_964529255.1 uncultured Alphaproteobacteria bacterium
TCGAGACAAGTTGCGACGAAACCTCCGTCGCCCTGATTGATGACGGCGAAATTACCAGGTTGGAAACGCGAACCCAGCAGGTACATGGTCGGTTCGGCGGCGTGGTTCCGGAGCTGGCCGGGCGCTCCCATCTGGAGCAGATCACGAGCTTGACTCGCAACATATTGTCCGAAGTGGCGCTCGATTCAATTGACTTGATCGCCGCCACTTCCGGGCCGGGGCTGGTCGGATCGCTGCTGGTCGGCGTGCAATATGCCCGCGGCATATCCTTCGCGCAAGAGGTGCCATTTCGAGGAATTCATCACATCGAAGCCCACATCTGGTCGGCGGAAATTGAATCGGGCGAACTCCCCTTGCCGCATCTCGCTCTCGTCGTGAGCGGCGGGCATACGTTACTCGTACTCGTCCGGGGGATTCGCGACTATCGGATTCTCGGCGAGACTCAAGATGATGCAATGGGTGAAGCGTACGACAAGGCCGGTAAACTTATGGGTTTCGGCTATCCTGCGGGGGCAGCGGTCGACAAATCCGCATCGCAAGGGACGGCCGGTAGATTCGCCTTGACCGTGCCCATGCGCGGTGAAGGATCCGATTTCAGTTTTTCCGGCTTGAAGACGGCACTCCTCTACAAGTTCCGAACGATTGATGCTGCGCAAAGCGAGACCGCAATCCCCGATCTCCTCGCCTCGTTTCAATATGCTGCCGTGGAGTCCGTGATTCACAAAATTGAAAATTGCCTGCGCGAGCATTCCGTTTGCGCGATGACGGCGTCGGGTGGAGCCGCAGCGAACTCATTGCTCAACTTTCGATTGAACGAGACAGCTAATGCACATGGGATACCCTTTCGATCTCCGACACTCAAATTGTGCTCAGATAACGCTGCAATGATTGGATACCTTGCCTGCAAATTGGAGTCGGCGGGCATCATTGATGAAATTAGTCACGTTGTGCGTCCACGATGGCCGATCAGCCAACTGACTGCACGAACTTCACGCATCACCACCGGTTGAATTGAATCCGACCACTCCGTTCCTGTTTTCCGATCCGGCACTCGCGCTTGTCGCAAGCGGATGGTGGCTGTTCCTGCTTGTGATTGTTGCAGGAGTGCTGTCGGCCGTCGTTTATCGTTTCACATTGCCGCCGGCTCCGAAGATAAGACGAATCCTTCTGGCAGTGCTTCGAGGTACGGCGTTGGCGTTGATCCTGTTCATGCTCTTTGAACCCGTACTTCACTACCTGCGGTCAAAGTCGGAGCGCCCGACTGTTGCGCTGCTTGTCGACCGGTCATTGTCCATGACTCTGGGCGAAACCGGTACCACGCGGGAGGCACTCGCTAAAGGTGTAATCCGCGATGTGATCGTCCGGGAACTTGGCGACCGCGCCGTGGTTCGTGCCTTCGGATTCGCCGATTCGCTTCAGGAAATTTCGCTGAACACTCTTGATGCGATGTCATTCACGATGACGGGCAGTAATCTAAGTGACGCTTTCGATCGGGTGCAGTCCGCGCTGTCGGAGACTCCGCCTGTCGCACTCATTCTGGTTTCTGATGGCGCCTACAATCTCGGGGAGAATCCGGCGAGAACCGCCGGCAATTCCGCCTCGCCCATTTTGACCGTCGGCGTCGGAGATACGACGGCGTTTGCCGATGCGGCAATCGCGGAAATCCTGACCAATGAAGTTACGTACAAGGGCAGCAAAGTTCCAATCGATGTTCGAGTACAGGCGCGAGGTCTTGCGGGGAAATCGACAATACTCAGACTGCGGGAGCCGGGCGGCCGCGAGTTCAATTCCGCCGAAATCCACTTTGACGGTGACGAATTCGACCGCTCAATTTCCCTTGAATATACAGCGGGCCTCGCGGGCGATATCCGGCTGACCGCCTCCATTGACAGTGTGCGAGGCGAGGCGATTTCGAATAACAACATGCGATCGGTTATCGTTCGCGT
>CAZGVT010000294.1:0-4015 GCA_964529255.1 uncultured Alphaproteobacteria bacterium
GCTTGGGATGCAGAGCGTCCTGCCGTAGGTGCCCTCCATCAAGAACGCCGCGCTCGTCGGATCCCAACCCGTATAGCCACGCGCTTCGAAGGTCGAACGGATTCCGCCGGATGGAAAACTGGATGCATCCGGTTCACCCTGTAGCAGGTTCGAACCCGTGAACTCCGTAATCACGCCGCCTTCGCGGGTCGGCTGCAGAAAAGAGAGATGCTTTTCCGCCGTCAGTCCGGTCAAGGGATGAAACCAATGCGTATAATGCGTTGCACCCCGGGAAAGCGCCCAGTCTTTCATTGCAGCAGCGACGATATCCGCAGTGCCGGGATCAAGCGAAGCGCTTTTCTCAATGATCTCGACCATATGCAGGTAAACGGGTTTCGGCAACACCTGCCGCATCGTCGTCAGTGAGAAGACATTCTGACCGAATAATTCCGTTGCGGGAGTCAGAGGACCGTTGCCGTTCAGCGACAGCATTTTGCGCTGCTCAATTTCCTTGCGGGCGTCGTGGCGTTTGGTTGATGTGGTCATTGAAGAAAATGTGAAACCTGAAATTTGAAGTTCGAAATTGTGTCACCTACAAATTACGGGCCGAGTTCCTCGGCAGCTCTGACGTACGCAACTGAGTCTCTTCCCTATCTTGCTACGTCCGTTGCCGTTACCGCGAAGAATTTCGTGACTGTCGAAAACGGACTCAGGATTAAAGCCGTAGCAGCCACTGTCTGGAGTTCAAATGTCTCATAGGGCCCATCCACTGCTAACGAACTATAGATATTGTAGAACGGGGCTCCGTTCGCGTCCCAGCTCAGGCGGGCATCGTCGCCTTCCAATACGATGACCAGACCTGTGGGTTCTGCAAGACCGACATTCGTATAGTGAAACACCTCTCCCGTCACGGCGCACGCCCAAGCTTCATCGGGTCCGTTCATCCGCACGCATCGCAAGCGCGACAGAGAACCGGTAGCGTAGGGTATCCAATTGGCGCCGCCGTCGCTTGTGTGCAGAATAGTTCCGCTGTCTCCCACGCAGATCCCAGCCTGATCATCGGCAAAGTAGATACTGTACAACAATTGATCTGATCCACTGGTTTGCGGGGACCAAGTCTGGCCACCGTCTTCGGTATGAATGATGACGCCGTTCGGTCCCGATGCCCATCCGGTATCGGAATTCAAAAAATACGAGCTGTAGAGAGCAGAAGTCACGCCACTTGTCTGAAAGCTCCAGTTTAGCCCGGCGTCACTCGTCCGCCAGATGTTTCCATTGACCCCTGTGATCACACAAGAGCTTGCGCTTAGTGCAAATGCGCTCTGCAACTGGTCGGCGTTGCCATGCATTTGGGTCTCCCACGTCGCTCCGCCATCGCTTGTGTGACGAATCGTACCGATCCGACCGACGGCCCAGCCATTGTTTTCGTCGAAGAAATGCACACCGAGAAAAATCTGCGTCGTACCGCTCGTTTGCTGCGTCCAGTCATCACCCCCGTTCGTGGTCCGCCAGATATTTCCTGAGTTTCCTACGATCCAGCCATTATTTTCGTCCACGAAGTCAAGCGAAAATGTCGCGAGCGTGCCGAGGCCGTCAAGCAGCTCCCAGTTCTCTCCGCCGTCATGCGTGCGAATAATTGTGCCTGTTGCGCCGCAGGCCCATCCGGTGTCAGAATTGGCAAAGTCCAGGCAAGCTAACGTCTGCGTCGTGCCCGTTGTTTGCACTGTCCAATCAGCGTAGGCGCTGACTTGCGTCGCGAGCGTCATCACCGCCAACCAAGTCAATAGTCTCAACATCGTGATTTCCTCAGGTTGACTTCCAGACAATCTAAGCCTCAGCGTTTGAGAATTGCCAAGTGGTGTTCAGGCGGCCATCGCAATCGGCCCGGATAATCCACACCTCATCCCTTACCCTCATCGCTTCATTCTTCCCACCCAGTTCGGCGCATCGTCGATCTGCTGTCGAAGCAGGAGATTGAGTTGTGCCGCGTGGTGTTGCACGTGCCGCATGTTGTAGAGCAGCAGCTCGAAGACGGTGAACTCCATTCCGCTATCGGTGCAAAAGATGCTCTGCATGGATTCAGCGGTCAGACTCGCAATCTTCGCGCGGCACTTCTCGCGGCAATGCTCAAGGTATTTCAGCAGCATGTCCTTCGAGTAGGCTTGCTCGGGAATCGTCCCCTCGTCATCGAATTCAGCCACAGTATGCGGCGGCGGCGGCTGGAAATTTGCGGGATCATCGGACAAATAGTAGTCAAGCCAGAACAAGGTATGGAAGGCCATGTACCAGAACTGATGAGACGTCTTATCGCTCTCCCACACTTCTTCCGGGCACATGCGAATCGCATTTTCCAGCATGTCAATCGACGCGCCGAATTGGGAAAAGAGAAGTTGATTTGTGTTGGCCATTCGCCTACGGCTGAGTGACTGCAACCACCTGGTAGAACTTATGCGATTCGATTGCTGCTCCAATATCGAGAAACTGCGTTCCGAATGCATCCCCTTCTATCGTGCCATATGGCCCGATTACGGAAGTCGCGCTGTAAACGCGGTACTGTACAGCCCCACTATTTTGCCAGCGAAGGAGCATGTTGTTACCTTCCCTGCGCAATGTTAGCTGGCCTGGCGCATCAGGCCAGATCACCAAATTCAAACGCATGGTGTCTGCGACCATAGGACCGTTCCCTCCGGTCATCCGAATGCGCGCCGCCGAGGTGGCTGGCGCGGAAACCAACCATGGCCAAGTTCGCTCACGGCTGTGAACTGCCGCGAGCTCTTCCCACTCGCCCGTAGGATAATTGCGATTCAGCTCAATCATGAGACTGTCCGGGGCATATCTGAAATCCCATGCAATAGATTCCACCGCTCCAATGAACGCAGTATCACGACCGGGCCACGACTCTATTTCAAACCCAAATCCATTGTTCCACCACGCCGCATAGACATCACTACGCAGTCCGCTTCTGAAATCCGGCCAGGCAGTCAGAAATCCCATATCGCAGGAGGTTATGCCTGTGTAGTCTCCCATTGCCCAGCTAAATTCCGTGGGCTGAGACAAAATGGTGCTTAGTCCAATGTTAGGACTCCAAGTTTCTCCGCCATCCGTTGACAAGGAAGCGTAACATCGAAAACTGCAAGGATGCGCCCCATCGCGACTATCTAACCATGATACGCCAATATCCCCGGTTTCTGGATGCACGGTCATCCACGGGAACCACTGGCGATATCCGTCAATATCGCTCACCCGAATTGGTTGAGTCCACGTCGCACCGCGATCCTCCGAACTGGTGACGAATACACCGCCTCCTCCATTGACACTCGCATAACAAAGATATAGTCTTCCGTGCCGCGGCCCCCCTGACAAGTCGCTTGAGATGCAGGGGCAACTTCGCACCCAGGCCGGACAGGGGATCGCTGAAACGCTGGCATTGGGGATCGTCTGTACAGCGGACCAAGTCTGGCCGCCGTCTTCCGATCTCCGCAAGTAGATCGAATCCGTGTCCCAGATTACATAGACTGTGCCATCGGGTCCCGCAGTGAGATGTGGTTGCCAACCCGTGCCCAGTCGAACATAGTCGCCGAAACTTGCACCGCCGTCGACCGACCGTTTGAAGTCAATATATCCACCCCACACCCACACAACGTATAAGTTGTTCGTGAACGGCGAAGTAGGACTCACATCACATGCGCCGTATGGCTTGTCTACTGCGGTCCCGATTTCAGCATGAACTGATACCGGTAACAGCCAACTTGCTCCACCGTCGTTCGAGGTCTCGACGTAGACGCGCGATGAGTCTCCGCACGGACGGCAAACATAGACTGAATGTATCCGACCCGCAGCGTCCGCACAAGCTGATGGATCTCCTGCCCGCTGGCAATCCGGACCACCTGTCGTGGCGAGCGCAGATTCCCACGACATCCCTCCATCTGAGGAACGAAAATAATGGACTCTTCGCAACGTCCAAGAACCACCGGAGTCGTCATTACATACGACCAGCAAATCCCGCGGACTTGTGGGTATCGTCGTGCAGCCGGTC
>CAZGVT010000295.1:0-4010 GCA_964529255.1 uncultured Alphaproteobacteria bacterium
CGTTGTGATTCTCGGCGGAGCGTTGCTCGCCAGCGAAAGATCTCCGATTCGCGTGCACTGGTTCAGAAGGCCGTATCCCGGATTGAGCGAGATGTGGTCGATTTTGCGGATCGGATGGCCAACGGGAATCGGCTCGCTCAGCCTCGGCCTTGCGTCCAGCGCAGCAGTCAAGTTCGTCGCCGAATACGGCACGGATGTCGTCGCGATTTTCGGGCTCGGACATCGCGCACTCGAATTCGGACTTACTGCCATGGCCGGATTTGGTCTGGGCGGCAGTGCGCTGATCGGCCAGCATCTCGGCGCCAAAGCTCAGGATCGCGCGTGGGAAACCGGCAAGCTGAATGTCGGCATTCCGTTTCTGATGATGCTCGCCTTTTGTCTGGTTTTGATCGCCGCCGCTTCACCTATTGTGAGCAGCTTTCTGCCGGATGTGGCCGATCCGGAATCCGGCGCCAACTTGTTACGGATTCTCGCGCTCGGATTGCCCGTTATGGGAATGGTCACGGGAGTCACTACCGTGTTCAGCGGAGCGGGCATGAACAAGCCCACGATGGTGCTTAGCTTTGCCGAAGCATGGGTGCTGATGATTCCGCTCATGTATTTCGGCGGACACGTGCTTGACTACGGCCCCGTCGGACTGATGTGGGGCCGCACCATCGCCTTCTTCATCTCGGGCATCGCCGCACTTTGGCTCTTCCAACGGCGGGCCTGGATCAGGCATGAGGTGTAACGGGGGCGATGAATACCTGACTATCTAAGTAATTATTTATATTTATTTTGGTCACTTATTGACTCGTGGGACATTTATTGCTATATTTATGGACAGAATATTGGACGAATCGTCACTTTCGTTTAATAAATTAAGTTATCTACGAAGGACAATTTTGCGGACATATCTGATGACACACCCGTGGATCAAGTTCACGTTAGATCCAAGGGAGTTCACTCCCAAGCTCTGGATGCTGCTTGGAGAATGCAAGTCCAAGTGCGACCACGTTGCAGGGGTGCCGCTGTTGCCGGACACGGCTGACAAGATCAATCGGCACTATCTTGCGCGCGGCGCAAAAGCAACGACGGCTATAGAAGGCAATTCACTAACTGTAGAGCAAGTGGAACTGGAAGTTGAAATGAAGCCGGTGACATTGCCGGAGTCTCAGGCATACTTGGTGCAAGAGGTGCGAAACATAGCGCACGCTTATGATCAGATCTTCTTCGATGTCTCCGTAAGGGGCAAAGGTGGTCCAATAGGCCTGCCTTCCATTTGCATTTCGCCCGCGCGCATTTGCGGCTTCAACAAGATTGTTCTTCATGATCTTCCGCTCGAACGCCATGTGGTTCCCGGCGAGATCAGAAAGCACGCAATTGCGGTCGGCATGTATCGTGGAGCACCTACGGAAGATTGTGAGTACCTGCTTGACCGGATGTCGGAGTGGATAGAGACGCTCCAAATCACCGACGACTCGCCAATTGTAAACGGGATTGTAAAAGCGTTGCTTGCTCATCTATACATCGCGTGGATTCATCCTTTTTCAGACGGTAACGGCAGAACGGCGCGATTGGTCGAGTACCAGCTTCTCCTTCAGGCAGGAATTCCCGCTCCCGCGGTTCACCTGATGAGCGATCACTTCAATGCGACGAGAGCAGAGTATTACCGTCAGCTTGAGGAGGCTTCCATATCGGGCGGCGATGTAATTCCCTTCTTGGCCTATGCGGTAAGGGGATTCCGTGACGGACTAATCGAACAATTGCAGTATATTCGGGACCAGCAGGTCGAAGTGATGTGGCGGGATCATCTGATGCGGACTTTCGGAGATCCGACTACCGCAGGTGATCGGCGCAGACTCGATCTCATTCTCGATATTACCGCATTGGGAAAACCGGTCAGACCCAGTGACGTGACAAGTGTCTCCGGCCGGATCGCCAAGTCCTACGCCACAAGAACAGATAAGACCGTCTCCCGTGACATCGCCGGGTTGACGAAACGGAAACTGCTTGTGGTAGACGAAAACGGCAACCTGATTCCAAACAAGCGGATTATTCTGTCGTATTTGCCTCCGGTGGCCGGGTGAAGGAGGCGCGCATGACATTCAGGAAACCGCGCTTTGGTGCTTGCGGTCGGAAGAATCTCTGCGGCTGAAGAGAAGTGACAAATGTGAGATCCTTCGCCGCGCGGCCGCTTGAAGAAGCGCGCTCAGGATGACACAACCGGAGTTTGGCAACGAACGGAAGCGAGTCAGGTCTAATACGGCAATAACCTCCATGCCCACCCTCCTAACCGAAAAACTCTCCAAATCGTACTACCTCGGCGCGGTCGAGGTGGCGGTATTGCATGAAATCGAATTCACAGCCGAAGCAGGCGAGCAGGTCGCCGTCGTCGGGCCGTCGGGAGTGGGAAAATCCACGCTGCTGCATCTGCTCGGTGCGCTGGACCGGCCAACCTCGGGCGATGTGATCATCGAAGGCCGCGCGGTCTCGAAAATGAACAGCGACGAGCTGGCCACCCTGCGACGCGACAAGATCGGATTCGTGTTTCAGTTCCATCATCTGCTGCCGGAATTCTGCGCGCTGGAGAATGTGCTGATGCCCGCGCGGTTGAAGGGTAATCACACGGCGCAGGCGGAAATTCGCGCAAAAGATCTGCTCGGTCAAGTCGGACTCTCGCACCGTCTCGGACATCGACCAGGTGAACTTTCGGGCGGAGAATGCCAGCGAGTTGCGCTGGCGAGAGCCCTGATCAATCAACCAAAAATTCTCATCTGCGATGAGCCAACCGGAAATCTTGATGGCGAGGCCGCCCAGAACTTGCAGAAAATTCTCGAGCGGCTCGCGCGCGAAGAGAGTATTGCATTGATCGTCGCGACGCACAACCTCGAGTTTGCGCGGGCGATGGACCGGATGGTGCGATTGCATGAGGGAAGGCTCGAAGAGGAACGGGTAAGCGATAAGGGATGAGCGGTGCCGGCCGACTTGCAGCCGACCCGCATATTTCAGATAAGACAAAGCCCTCGCGGATGCGCGAGGGCTTTGAAATTGTTTTCCCCCTTTTGTCCCCCCACAGGATGTGGGGGGAGAGGCGGAGACTACCTACTTTAGCAGCAACAGTTTTGTGACGAGAGCCTGATTTGAAGTTTCGAGACGGGCGAAGTACGTTCCTGCGGCGAAATTCTCAGCGTCAAACGTCAGTGAGTGCGATCCGGCGCTGAACTCGCCTTCGGACAGTACGGCGGCAAGTTTACCGTTCAGTTCGTAAACCGCGAGCCGGGCGTGTGTGGCTTCCGGAAGCGAGAAATCAAGTGTTGTGGTGGGATTGAAGGGGTTCGGATAAGCAGTGAGGGCATACTCGGCAGGCACAACGCTCTCGCCGGCGTACAATACCGTTGCCGTGCGATCGCGATGCTCTTCCCGGCTGCCGTTCAGATCGACCGAAACGAGAAAATAGCTGTACTCGTTGCCGTCGACCACATTGCGGTCGAGATAGCGGTAGTGCTGCGGTGTCGAGCCATTGGTTGCGGGAAGCGTTGTCAGTTGCGAGAACAGAGCAGACTCTCCGGATGATTTCCAGATTTCAAAATGCGAGAGTTCCTGCTCGCTGGCGGTTTCAAAGCTGATCTGGATGCCGTCAGCAGCGGTACTTGCAGCGAAGGAAAGCAGCTCTACAGGCAGCGGCTCGTCGGCGTCGAGTTTGACATACAGGCCGTCGTGATCTTCCTCTTCGTTGCTGAACTGTATCCCGGAGATGATGTAGCCGCCGTCGGAAGTTTGCTCCAGACTGTAGAATTCGTCGATTGCGGCGGCGCCAAAACTGAGATCCCAGTAATAGCCTCCCGCGCCGTCGGTCTTCAAAATCACGGCCTGCGGATCACTGTTCTCGTCGAAATCTTCCACTCCCGAAAAGGCACTCCCGCCGTCGTCGGTCGCCACGACTCGATGCGCGGCTTCGTCTCCGTCATAGCCGAATTGCGTGATCCAGAGCGGGACTCCTGAGGAGTTGGTGCGCATCAGCAGCGCGT
>CAZGVT010000296.1:0-3996 GCA_964529255.1 uncultured Alphaproteobacteria bacterium
CGTTTCAGTGGGGCTCGCGACGAATCGGCCCCGATCTGCACCGCGTCGGTGGCAAATATCCCGATCACTGGCACTATCTGCACATGAAGGATCCACGCGCAACTTCGCCGGGATCGATCATGCCCGAGTACGGCTGGCTGTTCACGAACATACTGGATACTTCGTTGACGCAGGAAAAAGTACATGTCATGCGGAAATTGAACGTGCCGTATACTCAGGCGGATGAAGACATGGCGACGACGAACTTGCAGGCGCAGGCGGCGGAAATTGCCGGGAGACTTGACGCAGAGGGCTATGGGGAGACGGCGGATAAGGAGATTGTCGCCGTCATCGCCTATTTGCAGCGGCTGGGAAAGATCACGCCACAGCCGCAGATCGTGAGATTTCCGTAATGATGAAGCAAGGAGCGCTTGATGCTGCGTGATGTACTTGAGCACACTGCAAATTCGGCTTGGCCGATCATTTCGCTTATCATTTTTGTCGTCTGCTTTCTCGGCGTAGTCTGGTGGACATATTCCGGTCGTCGCGACCGTTTTCAACGCGACAGCCGTTTGCCACTCGATGATGCCAACCAAACCACTCATCCCGGAGACAGCACTCATGAGCGATGAATATAAGTCGCCTGTTACCAATCCCGTAGAGTCGGAAATCGATGAGCCACTTCTTGATCATGAGTACGACGGCATTCGAGAGGCGGACAATCCGTTACCCAAGTGGTGGGTAAATCTGTTTCTTTTCACGATCGTCTTCGGCGTGATCTATGTTCCCGTTGCGCACACGTTGGGAATTGTGCCGCATGTTGAACTGGAGAAGGCGGTTGCATCGGCTAAGGCTCGGGCGGAGACCCGCGAGGCTGAGCTGCTCGCGTCCGGCGCGCTCGACAAAGATCCTGTCGCAGCCGGCAAAAGATATTTCGGCGTTTTCTGCGTATCGTGTCACGGCACACACGGCGAGGGTGGTATCGGCACCAACTTGACCGATGACCACTGGATTCACGGTCCGGATGAGGCGACGATCATTAAGACGATCACAAGTGGAGTTGCGGCAAAAGGAATGCCCACCTGGGGACCGATTCTCGGTGATCGCAAGATAAAGATGATTGCGAGCTACGTAATGACGCTGTGGGAACATCCACCGCCGGTCGCAGGAAAGAAAGCGGAGGGGCAGAAGTATGACATGGCGGCCATTCGCGTGGTCGGAAGCGCGGCGGATACGACGGCGGCAGTGACGGACACCACCAGGTCGGCGGACGCGACGAAGAAGCTATAGATTGAGAGCATAGTATGGAACCGGCGGAGAAGCTCACTGCGCGGACGGAGGCGAAACCGACTGATCGACCGAGCACGATCGGCACGCGCGGCAAGCGATTGTGGATTTATCCGGATGTCGTACGCGGACGGTTCACGCGATGGCGGGACATTGCCTATGGCGGACTCATCCTCTTGTATATCCTGGTGCCATGGTTGAAAATCGGCGGTACTCCGCTCCTTCAGTTCGATCTTCCGGCGAGGCGGTTCTACATATTCACGGTAACATTTGTCCCCACCGACCTGTTTCTGCTTGCGCTATTTCTGCTCATCAGTCTGCTCTTTCTCTTCTTATTTTCCGCCTTACTGGGTAGACTATGGTGCGGTTGGGCGTGCCCGCAGACCGTTTACCTTGAAGGCGTGTATCGCAAATTCGAGCGCTGGATTGAAGGCACTCCTCGCAAGCGCAGGCAGCTTGATCAGGGAGAGCGGGATGACAACTATTGGACGAAGAAAGTCACGAAGCACGCGATCTTTCTACTCTTTTCGGGAGTTCTCTCCGTAAGCTTCGTCGGTTACTTTATCGGCGGACGTGAAGCATTCGGCATGATTGCCCTCACCGGCGGCCATCCGGTCGCTTTCGTCTTTGCTCTAAGTTTGACGGCGCTCGTGTACTTTGATTTTGGGTGGTTCCGCGAGCAGTTCTGCATTTTTCTCTGCCCCTATGCCCGACTACAATCCGTTTTGCTCGATAGCCATTCCCTGATTGTGGGTTATGATCGCACGCGCGGCGAACCGCGCGGCCCGATTCGCCACGGCAGCGAACTGCCCGTGCAGCAGGGTGACTGCATTGACTGCATGCGTTGCGTGCAGGTGTGCCCTACGGGAATTGACATTCGAAATGGGTTGCAATTGGAGTGCGTAAGCTGCACGGCATGTATCGACGCGTGCGATATGGTGATGGAGAAGGTCGGACGCCCACGAGGGCTGATTCGCTACGCATCGCTTTCGTCGCTGGCGGGAGGAAAGACAAGGATTACGCGTCCGCGCGTGATCGTCTATTCAGCGGTGCTGCTTGCCTTCTCACTCTTTCTCGTGACAAAACTGAGCAGCCGCGAAATCCTGGAATTTGCGGTTGTGAGACCTCCCGGAGTGCCTTATCTGGTGCAGCAGGATGGACTGGTGCGGAACATGTTTCAGTTGCACGTAACAAATACTGACGCGGTCGAGCACGTTATCGATTTCAAGATTACGGGACCGTCCGGTTTGATCAACATCATTCCCGGCTCGCCCTACATGCTGGCGGCAGGGGAGAGGGTTAAAGCTGAGGCGTTCGTCATGATGCCGGAGAGTTTGATCACGGTGGAAGCGTCGGAACTCGAATTCGCCGTACTACAAAATGGCAATCCGCTCTTGACGCGCAAGGCGAAGTTTCTTGGACCGGTTCATCATTGAGGTTTTCGAAACATGAGTCGTCAAGAAAACTCCGTTGTGTCGCGGAAAAAATCCGGGCGCGCGTGGCCGATCGGCATCGCGGCTTTTCTCGGTATATTTGTGGTCCTTAATGTGGCGCTATTGCTGGCATCGCTTGGAGAGCCTACGGACCTCGTCTCGAAACAGTACTACCGGGAGGGTTACAATCTGCGCGACGTCGCAGAGCAACGATTGCGGGCCGATGCCATTGGTTGGAAATTGTCGTTCGAGCATCGCAACGGAGCCGCACCATCGCAGGCTCACGTGCGGGTGGGAATCGTTGACCGCAATGGCGCGCCGTGCGATTCAGTTACGGGACGCGTGACTCTCTATCGCCCGTCAAGTGCCGCCTTGGACATTCATGATCTTACGCTGTTCGCTGCGAGTGACGGATCCTATCGTCTGAATCTGCCTCGGCCGCTGGAGGGGGGCGCGTGGCAGGCGATCGTTTCCTTGGAGCGCGGAAGCGATACGCTTGAGCAGCGCTATCCGTTTTTCGTGACGCGATGATGGCGGCGATGTTTTCAGGAGTGGATGTCACTGCCGCGCTTATCGCCGGATTGCTGGGGTCGCTGCACTGCATTGCGATGTGCGGACCGCTGGCGACCGTCGGCTGCCGGGCATCGCGTGCGCGCGGCAGCGCATTCGACTCCCTGCTTTTTACGCTTGGGAAACTGGGAAGCTATTCTGTTCTCGGGCTGATCGCAGGGACCGTGGGAGGCATGTGGGCGGCGACTCAACTCGTTGAGGAGATGAGTGCGTGGTTGGGAGTGATTGGCGGTACGCTGATGGTGAGCGTGATCATACTCTCCCGCATCGGTGTATTCGGTACGGGTTCAGTTCTTGCGCGCGTCGGTGGCTGGATCTCGCGCGCGGCATTTCGCGCCGGAACCGCTGCGCCGCTGATGATCGGATTTGCCGCGGCACTGCTCCCGTGCGGATTGCTCTATGCCATGGTTGCGCGCAGCGCGGCCAGCGGCACGCCGGTTGAAGGGATGGTATTGATGCAGGCCTTTGGAGTGGGTACAATGCCGGCGTTCCTTGGTTTGGGAGCACTATTGAAGTATATCCCGGCACGTTTTGCAAAGTACGGCGGCATTGCGGGCGACGTGCTGCTTGTGATCATGGGGATGGTGCTAATCTGGAGGGGAATTGCCGCGTTTCGCTCAGATGGCGCGCCGGCATGTTGCGGATAGGGATTATGCCCGGGTATGAACGTAGAGGAGGCCGACTCAGAAGTAACTGGGTTGGCCTGTTGTTTGGTGTGGACAGGGTG